>NZ_CALHTQ010000149.1 GCF_938039775.1 uncultured Mogibacterium sp.
CGATGATAGACATGAAATATTGAACGAAACAGATAGAGATGTGGTATATAATGACATTAGAACTTGGCTAGATGAAAGGTTAGAGGATATCAATGAACTATAGAGAACTTTATAATTCAAAGCTTAAAACACCTAGCGAAGCTGCGCAGGTCGTAAAGAGTGGTGACTGGGTTGATTTCGGATGCTACCAGGGCTTTCCAACTCTCTTTGATGAGGCGCTTGCAGCAAGAAAAGCTGAACTTGAGGATGTAAAAGTACGCGCCCTGCTTATAACTAAACCACTACAGATAGCTGAGCAGGATCCGGAGGCGGAACACTTCACATATAATTCATGGCATATGATTGGATATGAGAGAAAGCTCTCTGATAGAGGACTCTGCAAGTTCATACCTATGGTATTTAGAAATCTTCCTGACTACTATAGACGTTTTCTATCGGTAAATGTCGCTGTAATGGGTGTAACTCCAATGGATGAGCACGGCTACTTTAACATGTCAATGAGCAATTCTCATGCTCGTGCAGTTTTTGATGTAGCGGATATTATCATTCTTGAGGTAAATGAGAAACTACCGTTTGTTCATGGACTTGAAAATACCATACATATCTCGGAAGTAGATATGGTTATTGAAGGGGAGCATGAGGGACTTACTGAATTCCCTTCAATTGCAGCCGGTCCAGTAGAGGAGCAGATAGCAGAATCTATCGTTGATAGAATGACAAATGGTGCATGTATTCAGCTCGGAGTTGGAGGTATGCCAGATGCGATAGGAAAACTGATTGCTGAGTCTGAACTCAAAGACCTTGGAATTCATACAGAACTGCTAGTAAATGCTTATCTCGATATGCACAAGGCAGGTAAGATAACAAATTTAAATAAGCATGACATTATGAGAGGAAAATCGGTGTTCAGTATCGCTCATGGCACAAAAGAGTTATTCGATTGGATAGCAGATAACCCTAGCATGTGCTGTGCTCCAATAAATTATGTTAATGACCTTTCAGTAATAGGAGAAATTGACAACTTCGTATCCATAAACAGTTGTATCGCGGTGGATTTATTTGGACAAATTTCAGCAGAAAGTGCGGGAACTAGGCATATAAGTGGAACTGGAGGGCAGCTTGATTTCCTTACTGCAGGTTTCAAGAATCCTAGA
>NZ_CALHTQ010000150.1 GCF_938039775.1 uncultured Mogibacterium sp.
GCACCTAATATTATTCTATAATAACCAAAAACCTTAAAGTCATGTTTCTTAATATAGCTCATCAATAGCTTTATAATGAACATTGAAACAATAAAGGCTACAATCATTCCTATTGCTAATATTACAAGCTCATTCCCAGCGAAGTTAAAACCGTATTTTAAAAGTTTTAGTAAACTAGCACCAAACATTACAGGTATAGCCATAAAGAATGTAAACTGTGCAGCTGTCTTGCGGTTAACTCCAATAATCAGAGCGCCAAGGATTGTTGCCCCAGAGCGTGATGTTCCAGGAAATACAGCTGCTATAAGCTGAAATATTCCGATGATAAAAGCTTGCTTATAGGTGATCTCGTCAAGGCTATTAGTAGTTGGCTTAAGATGCTTGTTACGATTTTCGGCAATTATAAATAAAATACCGATAAGTATAAGCATTATAGCTACAACCTTGTAGTTATAAAAATGCTTTTCGATTACATCGTCCCACTTAAGTCCAACGATTACAGCAGGTATACACGCGACTATAACCTTGAACCACATTGCCCATACATCTTTGCGTATGTACTTCTTGGATTTATCAGCAGTAAAAGGCCAGATATCATTCCAAAATGTGATAACTACAGCCAGAATAGCTCCAAGCTGAATTACAACCAAAAACATACTCATAAAGTCTTTACTTACCTGCATTGGCCAAATCTCATTTACGAGAATCATGTGACCTGTGCTAGAAACAGGAAGCCATTCGGTGATACCCTCAACGATTCCCAGGAAAATTGCTTGCAAAATTACAGTCATTTTTAACTCCTTTTCTTAATAACCTATATATTATACCAAAAAAGGGAAACATCTGCTCACTGTATAGAAATATTTATAAATAGATAACTAACTTGACTTTCGATTAAAAAAATAATTGAATTCTATAATGGGAATTCAAAATATTAGACTATAAAAGTAGACTTATATGCGTAATTTTAGTATAATTGATAAAATAAATTGAGTGTGTCCATTTCACTTGAGAAGGATGATATAGAAGGAGAAATTGTATGAAAGCAAGAAGACTACAAAAAGTAATGGCACTGCTATTTTCTTTTATTCTGCTTATTGGAGCAGGAGTCTCTGTTAACGCAGCAAAGAATGATTCTCAGCCTACTGCTGTCCCTGCAGCTAGTGCTGTTACAGGAGCAGTTACCGGTACTGCAACAGGGGGGACTCCTGGAGTAGGTGATGAAAAGATTAATATCCCTTTAAAGGTAGAGTGGACAGGCAACGACATGGTGCCTGTTGATGTTACACTATGGGCTAATGGTGTTAAAAAACAAACTGTCTATCTAGACTACCAAAAACATTGGGAATATACTTTTACAAACATGCCTAAGTACGATGAAAATGGCGAGGAGATTAAATACACCGTAACACAGCCGAACATAACTACATACGGAAGCTTCAAGTATAAGACGACGATTTCAGGTGATGCAACTACAGGTTTTGTTATCAAGAATTTTTCGATGATTGATATAACTGTCGGCAAATCATGGAATATGGTCCCTAATATCATAATTCCGGGAACACCTAGTCCTGCATCATTAGATCCGAATGATTTTGCGCTTTATGCTGTAAATGCATTTGATAAAAATCTCGATGTTGCTATTGAGAATCCCGCCGCTAATGTTGGTGCGGATTCAGGTGATGAGAACTACGATGACTTTGACAATGGTCAAGGAGATGAGGAAGCACAGACTGATGACAGGAAGAAATCCAAAGTAGCTGTTCCAAATTCGATTACAGTTAAACTCTTTGCAGATGGCAAGCTAGTCGGTACTATGCAACTCACAAAGGAGATGGACTGGACAGGTACGTTTGAAAACTATCCTAGATATGATGAAGACAATCATGAGATTGTATATACAGTTGAGGAAGTACCTGTAATAGGTTATAAAACGGAGTATCTGCATACTAGAGTTATTGATGTTGTAATTAACAAGTCAATAATCGATATTCCTGTTGAGAAAAAGTGGGTAGGTAAGAAGAGTGGTCCAGTTGAAGTTAAGCTTTACAGAACCTGTAAGATTACAAGATATGATTATAACCTTTATAGGAATGTCACAACAACTATAGATGAAGAAGTAGATTCTGTAGTTTTAAGCGATGCGAATAACTGGAAGCATACATTCAAGGATATGTATGAATTTCACATTGAAGATGGTGAAGATCCAGTTATCTACAAGTACTACGTCAAAGAAGTAAATGTAGCTGGATACGATACCGAGATAACTGGAGATCAGAACGAAGGATTTGTTATCACAAATACTTCAACTGAAAAGATTTCGGTACCTGTAGAGAAGAAGTGGGTTGGAGATGCAGCTGAGAACACAAAGGTTAAGCTATTTGCAGATGGTGTGGAAGTAGGAGAGGCAGAGCTAAGTGAAGCTAATAGCTGGAAGCATACCTTTGCTAACCTACAGAAATACAACAATAGTAATAAAGAGGTTAAGTATACCGTAAAAGAAGTGGGCGAAGATGGGAATCTAATCAAGTTCGATGGTAAAACATACAAGGTTAGTTATAAGGGAAATGCTGCAGATGGATTTACTGTTACCAATGAGAAAGAAAATCCTCCATCGACAACAACACCAACACCAAAAAAGCCCACTGCTCCTAAGAAAAAAATATTACCAAGAACCGGTGATGATAGTCACCTTACGCTATATGTATGGCTGCTCGGTGCATCTGCTTCAGCATTTGGACTCTTAAGCTATAGGCGCAGAAAGCAGGTACATTAATATGCTTTTAAAATTCACATCATGAATAAATGCTCTCGTTGCTGATATGTACCCTCTTTACTGGACACCTAGTAAGGAGGGTATTTATAGGACTTTATTACAGCTCCCGTTTAAATAGGAGGTATTGCTATTTTTGAATTTATGAAACGCAGCGATAAAGCATTACAGATAACATCGGAAAACTGTAAGCCGAGAGATAAGGCATATTTGCTGCAATATGAAGAAGCTCTTAAAAGTGATGCTTTAAAAGATCCTATAGTTGTAAATATTAAGTCTAGAGATGGCTTGGTACTTAAGGGAAGACTTTACAAGAAGCAAAAAAATAAACCGAAAGCCGTAATCATTGCTGTGCACGGTTTTCATAGTAGCGGACTTAGAGATATGGGAAGATTTGCGGATATGTATTCAAGGAGTGGCTTCGATTATCTAATCGTATCGCAAAGGAGTCACTTCGATTCAGAAGGTGAATATCTAACCTTTGGCGCAAAGGAGTCACTTGACGTATTAGATTGGGTTAATATAGTGCGTAAAATTTATACGCTAGATATTCCGATAATTCTACATGGTGTATCCATGGGTGCGGCTACAGTTTTGATAACTGCTGGGATATATGAGAGTCTTGCTGATGAGAACAATAAACCTAACATAATTTGCTGTATAGCAGATAGCGCATATGACGATATAATAAGCCAGATTTCGTATTTATTAGGAAAGAGGAGTAGTATTACCAAAAGTGTAATAATCGGCCTGTTTAAGGCGAATATGCGCCTTAGAGCAAAGACTAAGGCTTGCGATGCATCTCCAATTGAGTCTATGACAAATATAAAAATTCCAGCCATGTTTATACACGGCAAAGAGGATCGATATGTGTTACCAGAGAATTCGATAAGACTATACGATGCGTGTAATTCAGATACTAAAGAATTAGTGCTAATAGATGGAGCGGGGCACGCATGTTCGTATGTTGTACAGCCAGATGAATATGAGAAATCTTTTATTTCCTTTGTAGGTAATATCATAAGGTAATTACACGAAACAAATATATTAATAAGACTAAATGAATTTGAGCCGTGCAGTTGTGCGGCTTTTAGATTAACTTTTTATAACAAGTAAAGGTCCTCCCGTATAGGGAGGACCTTCGAGACTTTGATCATATAATTTATTATCTCTTTACGAGATTATAATCTTATTTCTTACCAAAGAAATCTGTGAACTGTCCGTAAACGATCATGAGCATAAAGATAGGTCCAACCCACTTGATGCAGAAGTTGTAGAAACCTCTAGTCTTGAATGTACGTGTACCGCCATTCTCGATTTCATCATCGAGGAAGTGAGGTACGAACCAACCAAGAAGGATAGCCATGATGAATCCTGTTAGTGGCATCAAGATACCTTCAGCTAGACAATCCCATACGCTGAGAACGTCTGCCTGTCCAAAGAGGTGGAACCAGTTCATCTTAGGGTTTCCTCCAAGGCAGTCGGCAGTTGTTAGGAAGTTTCCTACGAATGCTGCAAGTGCCATGATGATTGAAACCTTAACTCTGCTTGCAGGCTTACCAGCCTTAACTCTAGAGTCGAGGATAGCAGAGATACCAGCTTCCATCATTCCGATTGAGGAAGATAGAGCTGCGAAGAATACTAGTAGCCAGAATGCAAGCTGGAAAAGTTTACCAGCAGCGCCCATTGACTGGAATACAGTAGTCATCGAGATGAATAGAAGTCCAGGACCGCCACCTGGCTTTAGGCCAAATGCAAATACGGCTGGCATGATAGCCATTCCTGCAAGTACAGCTACTAGGGAGTCACCAACAGTGATAATAGCAGCGTTTGACTCGAGGTTTTCCTTCTTACCGAGGTAAGAACCGTAAGCGATGATACAGCCAGAAGCTAGTGATAGTGAGAAGAACATCTGTCCACCAGCAAGCTTTACTACATCAAAGAAGTTTGTCTTCCACATTGTTAAATCAGGGTAGAAGAGGAACTTAAGTCCAGGACCAGCTCCAGGAAGTGTGCAAGATCTGATTACTACAGCGAGTAGTAGGAAGAATAGCGCAGGCATAGCGATTTTACAGAACTTCTCGATACCACCTGATACTCCGCCGAATACGATTACCATTGTCAGTACTAGGAATGCTGTCATCCATGCAACAGAGTTTCCAACGTTGCTGATCATGCCGCCAAATAGAGCGCCAGGATCTCCAGTGTTGAGAACTGCGTTCTTCATGAATAGAGCCTGAATTGACCCGAATAAGTACTTAGTGATGTATCCACCAAATGTGCAGTAGAAGCAGATTAGGAACCAAGGAACGATAGTCTGAAGAACACCGTTAAACTTGAATCTGTGGTCAGCTTCTTTGTATGCTTCGATAGCAGCCTTCTGAGTCTTACGTCCAAGAGCAATCTCGGAGAGCATCAGAGGATAACCTACTACGATAGCAAGAATTGTGTAAATAATTAGGAATGCGAATCCGCCGCCAAGTCCTAGCTTATAAGGGAAGGACCATAGGTTACCAAGACCTACAGCGGAACCAAGTGCAGCCATTAGAAATCCAAAATTGGAATTAAATTGGCCTTTGTTGTTTTCCTGTTCCATGTTAAATAACCTCCATACATAGAATAATCAAAGTCCTTTTACAAGTACAATCTGATTATAGAATTGGTGTTTTGTGTTGTCAATATGACTTGGTCATCACAATTTCGTCACTTTTTGAAAGCAACGCTTCAATCCCTTATATTTGAAGATGTACAAAGATATTGATATAATTTAAATTATTAATTTTTTTTGTTACATCAATAAATATTTTAGAAAATAGTTAAAAATTATAAGCCTATTATGAACTTAAAAGATAGCAGTAAAGTTAATTTATCCTTGCAATAACAAAGCTCCGCTGTAATAGCGGAGCTCTGTTGTCAAAAAGATTAATATCTATTTAGAAAATTTCAACAATTAAGTACTTAGTGATCTATCTACTGGGTCAACAAAGATTTATGCACCTGGTATTGTAGGGCCAGAGGAGCCACCTGTAGAAGACTGGGTGTTATCTTCCTCTGATGCATCATCATTGTCTTCTTCATAATCTTGATCATCGGTTACAGTCTTAGGTGGTGTGTATGTAGCACGACCTTTTTCTGTACCCTTAGTGTAGTATTCACTTCCAACTCGTATAACATTGCTAGGCATTGACTTATATTTGCCAGTCTTGGCGTTAGGAATCTGATTCATAATTCGTCCCCATAGCCTAGCAGCCATGCCTGACATGGATGACAGCTTGATGTTAACGTCAGTACCAATCCAAAGTGATGCTGCGTAATTTGGAGTGAAACCATCAAACCAAATATCGTAGTTACTGTTAGTTGTACCAGTCTTACCGCCGGCCTGGACACCACTAACAGATGCATCTCCAGCGATACCATTAGATACTACAGTCCTCAACATATCAGTCATGATAAAGGCAACTCCTTCGTCCATAACCTTAGTTTTCTTGGATTTACTCTTAAGTAGAACCTTACCATGTCTATCTGTAACAGTAGTATAGGCTACAGATGACTGACGTACACCACCATTAGGGAAGCTTGCGTAAGCCTGTGCCATTTCTAAAGGAATTGCACCGTTTGTCAAACCTCCTAGTGCGAGCGCTGCCGAGTTCATATCACTAGTAGCTCCATTGGTTACAATAGTTGTAAGTCCAAACTTCTTGAGCATTTCAGCAGAGTACTCATTACCAACCTGTAACTGAATCTTAACTGCAACAGTATTAATCGACTGCTGAAGTCCTCGGCGCATTGATACAGGTCCAGAGAAACTGTTGCTTGCGTTCTTTGGCCATACTTTGCCATTGAACGTCATCTGTTCATCGACGATTGTTGAAGATGCAGTGAGGTAATTTCCGTAACCTTTAATACCTTGCTTGTCGTGTTTGTAATCAACAAGTGGCCAAGTTTCGCCTTTTTCGGCGTATTCAAAGCTCTTCTGTAGAGCGGCACCATATACAGCAAGTGGCTTTATAGAAGAACCAGGCTGTCGAGGATTGAGCGTACGGTTATATAGTCTGCTTCCAGAGGAGCCTCGTCCACCAACCATCGCCTTAATTTTTCCAGTTCCAACTTCAACGACAACCATTGCTGCTTGTGGCTGAATTGTCTTCTCATTTAGAGAGTATGCATCTGGCTTAATTACCAAGGAACTTCCAGACTTAATCATAGCCTTAGGAAAATCCTTAAAGTAGCTCTTGTCGATTACTAAATTGTTGTCACTATCAAGCTTCTTGTACTTGCGAGGGATGTTGATAAAACCACCTGAGTATATGTATAAGGTACCGTTCTCTTGAACGTATTGCTTCTTGAACTCAAGACTGTAATTTACCTTTCCACCAGCTTTGGTTGTATAAATGTTTAGTCGCTTGTCACGCTTGATTGTGACGGAACCATCTTTATTTAAAGTAACTTCGTCACTTGTCAGAGTGAAGTCTCCGTCAGCGTTGAAACTGTCGTTATAATCGTAGAGGAGGATATTTCCATTTGCACCTATTATGTTACCCGATGAATCTTTTCTTATGCTGACAAGGGAAGGGAAGTTTGATCCCGTTTCAAACTCTTTTGAAATAACACTCTGAGCAGTTGAATCCATAGTGGAGTTAATCTTAAGTCCTCCCGTATAGATCATTCTCTCTGCTTCCTGCGGTGAGATCTTATATTTCTTCTGTAAATCCCGAGAAACTTCGTCAATTACGTACTCGTTAAAGTACGAGTTCACGGTTTTGTTGTTCTTAATAGAAGGGTTGATAAAATCTATTAAATTTTTGTTGTATGCTGCTTTAAATTCCTTATCGGTAATATATCCCTGCTCATGCATTAGTTTAAGAGCGGTATCACGACGATTCTTAGATGTATCGTTAGCGATATACGTATCTGGATCACGAAGGATGATATTTGTACTTCCTTCAGCAACAGAGTCTTTTCCAACAAGTTTAACTAGCGCATAGGTATCAGGAGCCTGAGGCAGGGCGGCGAGTGCTGCACACTCGTCAAGGGTTAAATCCTTAGGATCCTTAGAGAAGTACGCGTGAGAAGCAGAGTTTACTCCGTAGCTTCCAAATCCAAGATAGATTGTGTTCAAATATGCTTCGATAATCTGTTTTTTAGAAAGTGATCTCTCAATCTGACTAGCGTAGTACATCTCGAGAATCTTTCGCTTTATACTTCTCTGGCTTTTAATATTAGGTAGATATACGTTTCGAGCCAGTTGTTGCGTAATTGTACTTGTACCACTAATGTGGCCGGAACCTGTAAACGATTGAACTACTGCACCCACCATTCTTGTCCAATTGAATCCGTGATGCTTCCAGAAGGTCTTATCCTCAAGAGCTACAAACGCGTCAACAGTATGTTTCGGTATATCATTGTACTTGATAATTGTACGACTTTCGCCGCTATTGACGCTTCCGACGCGATTACCAGTATCATC
>NZ_CALHTQ010000151.1 GCF_938039775.1 uncultured Mogibacterium sp.
AATGTTAAGGCTACTGAAGTTGCAGGAATTCCAGCTTATCAGAATATCAAGGATGTACCAGGAGAAGTTGACCTAGCATTCGTGTCACTGCCAGCTACTGGTGTATTCGATGCACTTAAGGACTGCGTTGAGAAGAAGGTTAAGATTGCAGTAGTTTCATCATCTGGCTTCAAGGAAGTAGGAAATGGTGACCTCCAAAACGAAATTACGGAGTTCTGCCGTGCTCACGAGCTGCCGCTAATCGGACCTAATCTCGTAGGAATCGGAACGCCATATCATGACTTCAACTGTGGATTTATTCCATATCTTCCTAATAAAGGTCCAGTTGCTTTAATCTCGCAATCAGGTTCAAACCTGCTTGCTGCACTCGGTTCCTCGCAGCTTGATCACTTTGGTATCAGCATGTTCGTAGGGCTCGGCAACAAGGCGGACGTTGACTTCTGCGAGATGATTAAGTATGCAGATAAAGAGCCGAATACAAAGTGCATTGCAGTTTACATCGAAGCTCTCGACAGTCCAGCGGCATTTAAGAAAGCTTGTCTCGAGTGCGAGAAGCCAATCACTGCAATCAAGGTTGGTTCATCTGAGATAGGTGTCAAAGCAGCATTTGCACATACTGCTTCTGAGAATAAGGGGCATTCAAATGCTGAATATGATCAGCTATTTGAAGAGTCTGGGGTTCTTCGTGAGAAAACTTGGCAGGAATTCCTCGATACTTCGCTTGCACTAGGGAGCTGTCCTCCTTTAAGAGGTGATAATGTGGTTATTATTACCAATGGTGGTGGAGCTGGACTTCTGGCAGCAGATCACTTCGAGAGACTCGGGATGCCACTCAAGGAGCTCAAAGATATTTCTCCAGATCTAAGAGAAAATATCAGAAACTACATGCCCGCTTTTGGATCACCTCTAAACCCTGTTGATATCAGCGGAACAGCTACTTCCGACATGTACGGTGGAGCTCTCAAGACCGCTTATAGAGATGAACATGTTGACGGAATCATGATTTCCGTTTGCCCAACTGCAGTAACTGACGTTGAAGCTATTACTGAAACTGTAATTAACATTCATAGACAGTACAAGAAT
>NZ_CALHTQ010000152.1 GCF_938039775.1 uncultured Mogibacterium sp.
CTGTTGAAGATTACGTATAAAATAATATTTTGATTCCCTAGATTCTTTATCATAAATTCTCAAAATTGATAAATTAGAAATAAAAACGAAAATGAGATGTCATGGCAACATCTCATAATCTTCGTATCATATAATAAAATATCTTTACGTTTTATTTCTTAACGATTTTCGCATATAGCAGCTTCGATTCAAGATCTATTTCCTTGATATGTTCACTTAATGATTCCCCTGTCAACTTCTTATACTCAGTTTCTGAATTTACACCCTTCTCCTTGAGTATACCTTTCTTAGCTTTCTCAATTTCCGACTTGCTGACAGATATTCCTTTTTTCTCAGCGATAGCATGAAGGACGAGTTTATCTCTAACATTTTCCTTTGCCATCTCCTCAATCTGCCTATCAAACTGAGCCTCTGTGATACCTGCTTCCTTTAGATATTCAGTCATTGTCATATCATATTCCTTGATACGTTTCTTATACTGGCTCTTGATATGATCGATTTCTCTTGATAACTGGACTTTAGGATATTTAATAACCTTTGCATTCTTGACGAGCGCCTGCCACTCTTGTTCAGTGAGAGCTTTGCGCTCAGGCATTTTAAACTCAACATATTTCTCAGAATTGATTAGGTCATAGCCGTTATATCTAGAGATAGTAAATGCGAATAGCGCAACATCAATGACTATAAAGATAATTAGTCCAATAAGGAGCTTCTGCTTACGAGTGTATCTCTTTTGCGGATGATTCCCCTTAGATAACAACATCGCCACTCACCTCCAGATTTATCTTTTTAAGCTTTTCGCTATTTGTCAGTGCCTTACCACCGAGTTTGGAGTCGGCCTCTACAGAACCATCGATAATCTCATATTTCTGGGAATTGTCTGGCTTTGCTATTCCGTAGATTTCATTTCCAACAAGCGCAGAAACCCTAATCTGCTTAGGCTTTCCATCTATAAGATACTCTGTATTACCACCTGTAGTCACAGACTTCCACTCATCAGAGTCACTATTTCTATACTCGATTCTATAGTCATCGACACTTCCACTTGCAGCGGTAAACTTGACAGTCGTCTTGCCTTTTTTTACGCTCGTTACTACCTTTGAAGGTTCAAAATCAGGAGTGTTCAGTATATCTTCGTCTCCAATCTGAAATGGGATAACTTCTGTGTATCCTATGTAATCACCTTTTCCCTTTACTAGAGCATATGCCTTGCCTTTATTTATATTATTAACGTATGAAATAGAATAATCTTTGTTCAGTGTCAGAGACTTACCATTGTCAGTCAAGTTAACATTAATCGTTACAGGGCTCCCCGTATACTTGAGCATATCATTAGATGCTTCAGCGCTAAGTCCAGGGCTACCCGCTTTCCTTACTTGTTTGTTAACGTACATTACATCGTAATCTACTTTACCCTTGATACCATTAACACTTCCTGAACTGGTAAATTGCCACATCGTGTAATCGGAACACGCCGATAGGTTGCTAGAATAATGAGCAACCCAGACTTCGTGTGAGTTGTTAACCAAGGCACTTGTATCCACACCAGTCGTGCTTCCAGCAAGTGATGTGGAGAGATATATTGCTGCCGGGTATCCTTGCGAGCGGCAATAAGATAGGAACGCATCAGCTACTGCTGTCATTCTCTTCTTGGCATAATCGCTTCCTTTAGCACGCCATGAGGTGTATGCGCTGTCAAATCTGCCGTCTGAAAATTCAAGATCCATAACAAGAGGAAGTTCTATATCATACTTCTTGGCTAGTGATATTAACTTCTTAGCTTCGGCAACAGCTTCTTCTTCATTAGTTGCCTGTGAGTACCAGTACACTCCACGAGCAACACCTGCAGCCTTCGCTCCCTCCATATTAGTATCAAATTTAGAATCTGTCTTAAGATCAAAGCTCGATGAAGTAGTCGCGCCGGCTCTAATAAATGCATAATCTACACCATCAGCTTTTACAGCATTCCAGTCGATTCCGCCTTGCCACTCAGATACATCGATTCCGAGAAATTCATAATACCCCTCTCTATCTGAAGGTGTAGCTGGCAGCGAAGCTCCTGCAAATACGGAGCTAGAAACAAAAAACACCAAAACAACCAATGCAACAATCAAGGCAGCAACACGTGCCCCTACAGTCGACAAATATCCCTTATTCATTAAGCTTGCTCGTTCGGTGTTTTGATTCATTCCTAATCTCTCTATTTGTAGAAATATGATATACAGCCATTGAATTCAGTGGCTTTAATAATTAAAAATCAGAAAAATAAAACGTGGGTGATGAACACCCACATCCACTATTAACTTATTATAGCATAATATTTATCTGTGCTGTGTGAAGACTCTATGCAAATGTTATCATATTGCTTCTAACAATAACGTTCGAATCTTTAGAATGTTTAATAATCCACTAATTGGAATATCCGCCCCTCTTTAACTTCTGAATAAAATCATTCAGAATACCTGCTGTCAGTCCCCATATATTTCTACCATCGTATTGGTAGAAATATATGCTCCTATAGCTATAATCCCAGTCGTAGGCTTTCCCTCCCTCGATTCTGTCATAGGGAAAGCCTTCGTCTGGTACGCTCCTCATCGCTACGTCATAGCGTTCTGGCTGGTTCTCTACGAAGAACGCAAGCGGCACAGTGAAAACTTCCGCAACTTCATCGGAAGAAAATGAGCAATTATAGCCCTTGAGCAGCCCCACCACAGGCTGTAGTGTGCCGCCGGAATATATATTTACAATATCAAGCTCATCCAGAACCTCGATGCTGGATGTTGCGATGAGGAGCTCCTCGCTCGCCTCCCTCACAGCTGCCATGCTGGCAGGCTCGCCCTCCATAGCGCTACCTCCAGGAAAACAAATCTCACCTGGTTGGCGCCTCAGATCTCTCGCACGCACCTCAAACAATACCGAAAGCTCATGCGGAGTCTCGATTATAGGGATGAGAACACCGAATCTCTTAGATATAGACTCCGCCCCCGGATCATTCATCAATGCAGTTTTTAATCTTTCTATTTCTCTCATATCTAGATTCTACATCATCTTTCTTTTATTTCAACCATTCGTATATTGCGAACCCTAAGTCTAATATATTTCATATTATAAATTTTAATCTCATACGCATAAGAATGTCGCCACCACAATTTCATTACATGATATTAAACGAGGCGAAGCAGCAGTGCTGCTCCACCTCACGAATGATTGTAAATTATATTAAGATTAATTCTCTTCAATAAATCTGAGTAACTCTTCTGCACCCTTCTTGATGCTCTCTCTGTCCTCAGGATCTCTACCGAGATGAGTGTAAACCTCTCCGATAAATACGCCGTTATCCTTTAGGCACTCATATACCTTATCAATTATAGGGTCACAGATATTCTGCTGCTGCATTGGTCCGAATGGGTTAGCAAAGTATGTTGTAGATAGTCCAACTTCCTGCGTTGTACCCTTAGCCATTCTCTTACCCTCAACGAATACAGTCTTTGCATCATCAAGGTTTTCAAACTCGTGAAGCCCAAGAGCCTCATCGTAGTTATTTGCATACGCGAATAGGTCAACATGATGATTGTCTGTAACAACAGAGTAAGGTGCTGCAGGAGTGATAACTCTTGCATTTGAAAGGTCTGGATTAAAGAAGATAGATCTGTTCATATCGCGGTATGGGGTTCCTGGATCTAGGTCATCGAGTCTTACGAAGGCACCGATTTCAGTACCCTTTGCATATACAGTACCATCTTCAACATGGAATGTTCCCATGTCGTCGAATACGATTTCAATATTCTTAATCTTCTCATCACCGAGTGACTTTAGAGCCTCAATGGTCTCAGACTTTCCAGCTCCAGAGTCTCCCATTAAGCAGATACCCTTGCTCTTTCCATTCTTGAGAGTGATATTAACAAATGCACCGTGAATCGGCAGCCAGCCCTTCTGCATCATCGCTACGTTATGGAGCGTGAGAACTGTCTTTTTCATATATCCGAAGTAAGAAATCTTTTCGTTATATGTAACGGATCCCACCCAGATATCCTCATCCTCATCGTGGTAGAATGTGCAAGCATTCTTGCCATCGTCATTACCGAAGATAAGAACACAGTCAGGCTTCTTAGTAGCTTCTTTCTTAGAAGCGAGCTCGAACAGATTAGCTAACGAAACTCCGTTAGACATAAAATCTCTATGGAAGTAGATGAAAACTGTTAGGTCTCCAACCTTGGCAGGGAAGCAGAAGAACTCGTCGCTATTACCTTTAAAAGTATCTAGTGGATTCTCATACACCTGCTGGAACGCCCATTCACGCTTGTTTGACTTCGGATGAAGAATCATCGGAGTACGGAGCATGATGGAGTCTATAAACTTAACCTTCCTCAGTGACTCGTAACGAGCGCCGAGCTTAAAGCTTTCATTCTTGTATAGAGATAGAGCCGCATTAGTTCCGGCAGGCTGCTGACGGTATATCTTGTTTGCACGACCCATCAGAGTTTCCTCAATACGTCTATATGTAGCCATAATAAGCTGGTTGTGAGTCGAATCAGCATGCACAAAAGTTGTCGAGTTTGACTCTCTTCTTCTATCTGTTGTAACCGAGTATCTTTCATGCGCCTTCCAGAAATCATAGATGCCCTCAACGAATGAGAGTGCAGCTGCTCTGTCTTCAATGTATGGAGACTCAATTTCCTCCGCAGAAAACACTAGTGTCTGACGTGCAAATGTAGATAGAGCCTCGATAGCATCCTGAGTCGTCTTGCCCTGTCTTGCCCAATTATAAAGCTTCGAATCATTCTCTTCGAGATGAGCTATATAACTCTGCATAAACACTTTAAATTCCTTGGACTTAATAACTTCAAGACTAGTCTCTGGGTATACTAAATCAAAGTTCAAAATGACTTCATTATCGTTTAGATAAATTCTATCTTTCATTACTACACCTTTTTCTAAATAATTTTACACAATATAATAACTTAACTACCTCTAACTGTAGCATTTTTTGTAAATTCTTTCAATACATATATGGTATTTTTATTAAAATCTAACAAATTTTAATCGTTTTTTCTCGACAACAGTATGTTTTTTATGTCTTCGACGCTAAATTTATATGCCGTATTACAGAAGAAACACTTAACCTCAATTTCTTCATCATCATCGATGATTCCCTGAAGTTCACCGTCGCCCATAGCTGCTAATGCCCTCGAAACCTTATCCTTTGAGCAGTCACAGTAAAATTCTACATCTCGCTTTTCTGTAAACTCGATATCTGTACCTTCAAATATGTACGATAGCATATCTTCAGGTGTCATACCCTTCTCCATCATAGATGTTACTGGTTCGATATTAGCTAGTTTCTTCTCAAGTAGCTCGATTACTTTCTCTGGTGCGTCAGGCAGCAGCTGTACAATGAATCCACCTGCGTGCTTTACACTGCTATCGGTATCGACCATCACACCTAGCCCTACCGCTGAAGGTAACTGCTCTGAAACGGTGAAGTAATATGCCAGATCCTCTGCCACCTCACCTGTCTGAAGCTCAACCTGTCCGCTGTATGGTTCCTTTAGACCTAAATCATAGCTAACTGTGAGCAGTCCACTTCCTACCGCCGCACCCACGTCAAGCTTGCCGGCATATTTACGAGGAATGTCTACATTTGGATTTCCAGGAAACCCCTTAACGTGTCCATGACTGTCAGCTGTAACCGTGATATATCCCGCTGGACCGTCACCTTTGAGCGTAATTGTCACTATGTCCTTATCGCCCTTCATCATGCTACCCATAATGGCACCAGCCGATAGAAGTCTGCCTAGCGCTGCTGTAACTACAGGCAATGTCTTATGACGCTCTCTAGCTTCAGCTACGAGATGTGTCGAGCTGATTGCAAAAGCCCTTACACTGTCATTTGCAAGACTCGCTCTCACTATATAATCTTTATTATCCATCTTGTCTCCCTATACCTATTATTAATTAAAATGCCACTGTTTACGAAGTAGCTGCTTTATCTACAATATCTTTTTCTTTTTGAACCAATACACGAGTACTAGCACCACACTCACGCTCAATGCCGATACATATATATACCCAAATCGCCACTGAAACTCGGGCAGCTTTAGATTCATACCATACCAGCCTGTGATAAGAGTCAGCGGTGCAAATATGCTGGTAATAACTGTAAACAGCTTCATCAAGTTGTTCTGCTCTATATCGATCTGAGCCTGATACATCTCACTGACGTGATTTAGGTACTCCTGAACTCTAAGTATAAAGCTATATAGCTTATCAAAACGTTTATCAAGGTATACAAACGTTTTATCTATTTCAGCTAGGTCATCGGTTAGAAGCTCCATCCTCTCGTAATATTGCTTCTTAAACATTATCTCCTTACGCCTAACCACAATTTGCTTAAGCCCTTTCTTATCAGGTCTCTTGCCGCCAAAAAGCTCTTCCTCCATATTGACAATGCTCGATTCAAGCTCCTCTAGCTCATATAAATCATCTGATGAGTACCCTAGCATTAGCTCAAGTAATGCATCTTGCGGTTCTTTGTGATGTACTGTTTGAGCACATTGTATAAGATTCAAATCTTCAGTAATAAGAACGCATTCGTTATCTGAAGTAACAATAATAGCCACATTATTATCTTCAGTACGGAAGCCAAGAATTAGCTCTCCGCTGCTTCCTCTGAACGCGTATTCCCTCAGTGCATTTATTTTCTCAAGCGACCGTTCATCTAGCGATTTTAAATATTCTGTTTTCTCTTCTATTGAGCTAATTACTCTAACCATAGTGACTCCTCTTTATACCGCTGTATTATACCATACGTATTGGAAAATTAACTAATTAAGGATATAATTATAAGTTGTAAATCCCATATTCTTATGGATTTCGGAGGAGTTATGAATACAAATGAAATTATCTCAAGATTAAATTATAAATTGCTAAAGGGCTCCCTCGACCAAGATGTAACTGGCATATGCTTTGACAGCAGAAAAGTTGCATCTGGTGATGTCTTTGTGTGCATACGTGGAGCAGTATTTGATTCACACAATGCACTTGCACAGATTGATACTGGATGCCCTGCACTCATCATAGTCGATGAGAGCTACGTTCTTGACCTATCAGATATAAACTCAACTGTAGTTGCTACCCCGGATACGAGACATGCTAAAGCTGTAGTTTCAGCTGCATTCTACGACTATCCAGCAGAGAAGCTTAAGATGGTTGGCGTTACTGGATCAAAGGGTAAGACAACGGTTGCAACTATGATTACTGCAGCTCTCAGAGAGGCTGGAAAGAAAGCAGCATCAATAGGCTCAAACGGAGTGAACTTAGGCGATGAAATTCTAGAAGTTGCCAATACCACCCCCGACTCTGATCAGATGCAGAAATTCCTTTCTATCATGGTATCAAAAGGCATCGAATACGCAGTTCTCGAGTGTTCATCACAAGGTTTGATGCAGCATCGAACAGATATGATTCACTTCGACATCGGAGTATTTCTCAATGTTCAGTACGGTGATCACGTTGGAACTGACGAGCACCCTACTTTTGAAAACTATGCTTACTGCAAAAGCCTCCTGCTCCAGCAGTGCGACAAGGGCATCATAAACCTCGATGATGAACATATCGATTTTATCGTCAAGGACGCCACCTGTGAACTGATTACAATAGGTCATGAGGGAGTACACGAGAAGACGGAAAAACTCGGCACAACACCAGACTATATAATTTCAGATCAGCACACTAAGGAGTCTAACGGATTTATCGGCGAAGAATTTAAACTCTCTGGCAAGATTGACGATACTGTATTTGTCAACATGCCAGGTGAATTCGTTCCGCTAAATGGAGCAGCTACAATAGCTACAATTGATGCCCTGGGGGTGTCTACTGCGGCGGCTAAAGAAGCTCTTTCTAAGATCCACATCAACGGTAGAGTCGACATGATTTATCGCACTGAAGACCTCAGTGTGTGCATAGATTCCGCTCATACCCGTGAGAGTACAAGAGCTGTTCTCGAGGCTTTGAGAGCATATAATCCGAAGCGTCTAGTCTGCGTTTTTGGAGCTGGTGGAAACCGAGATATTCAGCGACGTATAGGAATGGGTGAATCTTCTGGAAAGTATGCGGATTTTTCTATTATCACTACTGAGCACAACAGATTTGAGCCATTTGAAACTATCGTCGAAGGTGTAAAGTCTGGACTAGAGCCGACCGGTGGAAAGTATATGGTTATCGAACATAGACCAGAGGCTATACACTATGCGATTACCCAGTCAGAGCCAGGGGACCTGGTTGCTATCATCGGTCTTGGAGATGATAAATACCAGCATATAAAAGGTGTTAACGTTCCTCAGGATGACGATAAGTGTGCAAGAGAAGCGATTAAGGAGTGGGAAGAAAATCGCAAGAAATAGCTATTAATGATTTAAAATTTCGAGGCATAATATGATTAGATTTGAAAATGATTACAGTAGAAGTGCTCACCCAGAGATATTAAAAACTCTAAATGAAGATGCCAATAATTCATATGCTGGTTATGGGCTCGACTCATGGTGCGATCTGGCAAGTGATGAGATCCGAAAGGCAATTGAATGCTCTACTGCTGATGTGCACTACTTGGTAGGCGGAACTCAGACTAATATGACGATTATAGATATTGCTCTAAGGAGCTTTGAAGGTGTCATATCAGCGGATACGGGTCATGTAAATGTTCATGAAACAGGCGCTATTGAGTTCACCCGACACAAAGTTATCGCCCTTCCATCAAAAGATGGCAAAATAACAGCTGATCAAGTTAAAGAGCAAGGTGTACTTAAGGCAAATAATCCAACGCCAGGTCACGTGGTAGAGCCCAAGATGGTATATATCTCACAGCCTACAGAGTTCGGAACACTCTATAGCAAGTCGGAACTCGAGGAACTTCGCGCTGCTTGTACTGAGTTCGGATTCTACTTATTCTTGGATGGAGCGAGATTAAGCTATGCCTTAGCCTCACCTTATAGCGATGTAGACCTTAAATGCCTTGCAAGTAACTGTGATGTTTTTTATATAGGCGGAACTAAGTGCGGTGCACTTTTTGGAGAAGCAGTTGTAATACTTAACGATGAGCTAAAGCCTCACTTCTTTAGCTATCAGAAGCAACACGGTGCACTACTTGCAAAAGGTTGGCTTCTTGGACTTCAGTTCTATACTCTGTTCAAGAATAATCTCTACACAGAAATTGCTAAACCAGCTGTAAAAATGGCGCTAGATATCAAAGCTACTATGCTTTCAAAAGGCATTAGGCTTGCCGTAGACAGTCCGACTAACCAACAGTTCTTCATCATGACACTTGAGCAGATTAAAGCGCTTAGCGACAAATATATGCTGTCTGAGATTGAAACTGTGGATGAATCTCATAAGTGTATGAGACTGTGTACTGCTTGGTATACTGACCAGAAAGATGTGGAAGCGTTCACTGAGGCGGTTATTACTTTATTATAGGTTTAATGGTTATTTGAGATGAAAACAGTGGTTGGCTATGACAACCACTGTTTATATTTGTGTCGTTATAATCGATAAATGGTTTACCTAGAAGAATTGATATAACTTAGCTGCTCATCCTTGCAGCACAAATCAATTGCATCACAAATATGATTAGGATTAGCACGATAATACCTTCTATTAACAGCAGCCTTTTAATCAACGTTTTGCTTTTCGGTTTGATTGCCATGAACACTAGTATTAATGGCAAGACACATATTGATATACCATACGTTATCTCAACATAACCAGGTATAATAATATTCGGATACATGTCTCTAAAGTATCCGGATCCATATCCTAGCATCAAAAGTCCAATCCATAATAGCAATACTGCATAGCTTGTCTTTTCCTTCTTTGCTTTATATTTCATCTCTTTCCTCCAGTCCATGACTTATTAACACCTTATAAACATCTCATTTTTAAATTGTTTAATTACAAAACAACCTGACTAAATCTAAAATCGATAGTCAGGTTGTATTATAAGTCCATATTAAAATTAGTTAAGAACCTCTACTCCATCGAAGTTAACTCCGATCATCTCTTCGAGCTCAGCACTGATGCTGATTACGAAATCGATGCCGTAATCCTTCGAGATATCCTTAACCTTCGAAAGGAAGCTTGGAAGAATATCTAGAGAGAAATCAGCATGTCTCATGATACCATCCAAGAAGATTGTCTGAATGTCATTATCTGAGCTGATAATACCGAATAGGAATCCGATATACTCATCCTCGTTAGTTATATGAACAAAATCTTCCATGCAGATTACACGAATCTTGTAGTCTAGATCATAGATAAGTCTGGAATTCTTGTTAATAAATACGGTGCTGCCCTTGGTCTCTTCGACGCTTGCATTAGCCAGCTCGATCATTTTCTTGGTCTTACCCTTACCTTTGTGTCCTACCAATAATTTAACCATGGAATCGTCCTCCTTTATTTTCTTTTTTTGATTATACAATACCCGAATTTGTATATCAACAAATCCGGGTATCGAATTTACGCAGTAATCTAAGAAAAGCAATTATTTTGCTTCTGCAGCCTTCTCAGCGTCAAGCTTCTTAACAACCTCATCGATTCTGTGTGCAACCTCGATAAAGTCAGATTCAACGAAGCCTCTTGTTGTCATTGGAGCGGTTCCAACTCTAACTCCACTTGTCTGCATTGGTGAACGCTTCTCGTTAGGAACGCAGTTCTTGTTGAGAGTGATTCCAGCTTCGTCGCACGCATTCTGAAGATCCTTACCGGAGAATTCCTTATCCGAAAGATCAATTAGGAATACGTGGTTATCAGTTCCGCCTGTAACGATGTTATAACCAAGTTTGAGTATTTCGTCAGCAAATGCTGCGCAGTTCTTTACAACCTGTGCTGCATATTCCTTGAACTCAGGTCTTAGTGCTTCCTCAGCGCAAACAGCTTTACCAGCGATGATGTGCTCGAGCGGACCACCTTGTGCAAATGGGAATACTGCACTGTCAATCTTTTTAGCGAACTCTTCCTTGCAGAAGATCATTCCACCTCTAGGTCCTCTAAGTGTCTTGTGAGTTGTTGTTGTAATGATGTCAGCATATCCAAATGGGGATGGATGTGCTCCACCAGCAACTAGACCAGCGATATGTGCCATGTCTACCATAAATAGAGCTCCAACGCTCTGTGCGATCTCAGCAAACTTCTCAAAGTCGATAATTCTAGAGTAAGCACTAGCACCAGTGAGAATCATCTTAGGCTTAAGTTCCTTAGCCTTCTTCTCAAGGTCTGCCATATCGATAAATCCATTATCATCTACATTGTAGAAGTGAACATCGAAGAACTTACCACTGAAGTTAACCGATGAACCGTGAGTTAGGTGTCCACCGTTGTCTAGGTTTAGTGAAAGGATAGTATCACCTGGCTCTAGCACTGCGTTGTAAGCAGCAAAGTTAGCCTGTGAACCACTGTGTGGCTGCACGTTTACATGATAATCTGTGTTGAATACTTCTCTCCACTTATCGCAGCAGTACTCTTCGAGTTCATCAACGTATCTTGTTCCGCCGTAATATCTTCCCTTGTTTCCAGAGTGTCTAGCAACTGGCTTTCCAGGATATCCCTCCGCATACTTCCATGATAAGCAGCTTCCACAAGCAGCAAGAACTGCCTCTGAACAGTAGTTCTCGGATGCGATTAGCTCCACATTGTTCTTCTGTCTGTTGTACTCCTTCTCAATTAGAGCAGCAACTGTAGGAGAAGTCTTTGCAATTTCAGCGATATTCTCTAGATTATATCTGCTGTCATCGTAGCCATTTCTGTCAAACATTAATTTTCCCGTCCTTTCGATTGAAAAAAATTCTTATATCTCCAATAAGATATATGGATCCTAAAAAGAGCAGTACGTCTGCACCAGACGCTAATGCCCTATCAAAGGCTGTTTCTTCATCGCTGATAGCTGTCACAGCGATGTTCTCGTCCTCGAGTAGATTCTTAAGCTCTTCTGCCTGAAGCGCTCTCGGACTTACTGGTTCTGTTGCAATCACTTCATTGCATCCAGCTTTAGTAAGTCCCGACTTAAGTATATCTGTCATTGTCTGATACTCTTTATCGGCAAAGCACCCGAAGATTGTTATTATTCTCTTGTCCTTAAAGATAGTCTCTCTTAATTCGTTAAGAGTTACCATAGCAGCTGTTAGACCTTGAGGATTATGTGAACCGTCTATAACCACATATGGATTGTTCCCAAGTATCTCGAAACGCCCCATATTTCTCGCATTGGCAAGTCCTTGTCTGATTTCTGATTCACTAATTTCTATCAAACCGCGGTCTTTCATACTCCTCACTGCTAGTAGTGAAGTTATTGCATTTCTGACCTGGTGTTCACCTATGAGTCCAATCCTGATATCAGTCATCTTTACCTCATTAGCACAGTCGCTAAATTCAAAATTAAAGCTCATAAGTTCAGAATAATCATTTATCTTGTATTTAGCAAGAGATGCATCGATAAATTCTGCATTCTTTTCCTTAGCAGCATCAGATATGACACTTTTGACCTCTTGTTCAGGTGACTCCGACACAACTGGAATGCCATCTTTGATGATGCCTGCCTTCGCCTCTGCAATCTTAGATAGCGTATCACCGAGCATATCGACATGGTCAAAGCCTATCTGTGTAATCACCGATACGAGAGGGTTAGAAATGACATTTGTCATATCTATCTTGCCGCCAATCCCCGTCTCGAGAATCACGATATCAGGTGCTTGCTCCTTAAAATACAGCAACGCCGTAGATGTCAGTATCTCGAACTCCGAGAAGTATCCGAAGCCTTCATCGTTGACCTGATTAGCAAAGGACATAACATGTGTAGCTATTCTGCAGAAATCATCATCGCTGATATAATTCTTATCAACATCGAATCGTTCGTTATATTCCATCACGTGTGGCGAAGTAAACACTCCCACAGAGTAGCCAGCAGCTCTAAGCATGGATGCTGTAAACTGACACACTGAACCTTTACCATTTGTACCTGCCACATGGACGAACTTCATATTCTGTTCGGGATTACCAAGCAGTTCTAGAAGCCTTATCATCCTCTTAAGACCAATCGGTCCTTTCTTGGCAGTCATATTCCAAATGCGCTGGATAACCGCTTCACTTGCCTTATTTGTCACTTGATGCACCCATGGACTCAAGTCTCTTGATTACTGTTTCCAGCATCTCGCGGTACTTTTCACCTTTCTGCTTCTCCTCTTCAACAACGGAAGCAGGAGCCTTTGCGACGAATCCCTGATTAGAGAGTTTATTTTCTACACGAGCAACCTCTCCCTCAAGTCTCTTCTTTTCTTTCTCAAGTCTTTCACGCTCTGCCTCAAAGTCAACTAGGTCAGCTAGAGGAATCAGAAGCTCTCCGCCAGAGAATACTGCTGAAACAACACCGTCAGGAGTCTCGCTATCAGTGCCTTCAATTTCTATTTCAACAACATTGGCAATTTTCTGAATGTGAGCAGAAATTGCTTCGATTGTAGCCTTAAGTGTATCTGTCTTTACGATCAGATTTAACTTACGACTAGGTGCAGCATCTACTTCTGTTCTAGCATTTCTAATAGCCTTGATGATTTCTTTGGCAGTCTCAATTCTTGCGACAGATTCATCAAACGACTTAGCTTCATCATAAGTTGGCCATGATGCTGTGATGAGTAGATTATCCTTGCTCTCGTCAGCACCAGTTTCTGCTGGTAGATATCCCCAGATTTCCTCTGTTATAAACGGCATGAATGGGTGAAGTAGTTTGAGAAGATCCTTGAGAACGCTCTGAAGAACAAATCTAGCAGTCGCCTTATCTTCCTCGTCATCACTCCATAATCTCGCTTTAATCAGCTCGATATACCAATCACAGTATTCATCCCAGATAAGCTCATAAACCTTCTGACCTGCAAGTCCTAGTTCAAACTTGTCGAGCGAATTTGTAATATCTGCTGCAGCTTCATTTACAAGAGAAATAATCCACGTATCCTCGTCTCTAAGTGCTGCAGTCTCTGCTGTGGCCATAGGTAATAGATTTCCGTCATCATCCTGAAGATTCATGATTGTAAATCTCGATGCATTCCAAAGCTTGTTAGCAAAGTTACGCGATGACTCTAGTCTATCCCAGATAAATCTCGTATCGTTACCAGGTGTAATACCTGTGATTAGCATGAACCTGAGAGCGTCCGCTCCAACCTTATCGATAACCTCAAGAGGATCGATTCCGTTGCCGAGGGACTTACTCATCTTTCTGCCCTGTTCATCTCTTACGAGTCCGTGTAGGAATACGTATTCAAAAGGAGGTTCTTCCATCACCTCGCACGCTGAGAATACCATTCTGATAACCCAAAAGAACAAGATGTCATAACCAGTTACTAGAACTGACGTTGGGTAGAAGTAGTTCAGTTCAGGTGTCTTCTCAGGCCATCCTAGTGTAGAGAAAGGCCATAGACCGGAGCTGAACCATGTATCAAGTACATCCTCATCCTGGTGGAAGTGAGTGCATCCACACTTAGGACAAGAGCTTGGCATCTCATGACTAACAACAATCTCACCGCATTCGTCACAATAGTATGCTGGGATTCTATGTCCCCACCATAGCTGTCTAGAAATGCACCAGTCGTGAATGTCATTTAGCCAGTTTAGATATATCTTCTCAAATCTCTCTGGAACGTGCTTTAGTTCACCTGACTTTGCAACTTCAATGGCAGGCTTTGCGAGCTCTTCCATCTTAACGAACCACTGATCAGATATCTTTGGTTCGATTGCATTATGGCATCTGTAGCACTTTCCTACAGGAATTGTGAGGTCCTCAATCTTAACGAGGAATCCTGCCTCTTCAAGGTCGTGTACCCACGCCTTACGACACTCATATCTGTTCATTCCTGCATATTTACCCGCAAGCTCGTTCATAGTCGCATCGTCGTTCATACAGGACATGATTTCGAGATCGTGTCTCTGACCAACTAGGAAGTCGTTTGCATCGTGTGCAGGTGTAATTTTTACAGCACCAGTTCCCTTCTCTGGATCTGGATATTCGTCAGCAATTACAGGAATTTCTCTGTTTAAAATAGGTAAAATTACAGTCTTGCCAATTAAATTCGTATATCTCTCATCCTCAGGGCTTACAGCGATTGCAACATCTCCGAACATAGTTTCAGGTCTCGAGGTCGCAACTGTTATGCCTTCACCACCATCCTTTCCTGGATAACGGAAGTACCAGTACTTACCCTGCTCGTCTTCGTGCTCAACCTCGGCATCAGATAGAGTGGTCATACAGTCTGGACACCAGTTAACAAGTCTATTTCCCTTGTAAATCATGTCCTTCTCATACAGTCTGATAAACAGCTCTGTAACAGCCTTATTGCATCCCTCGTCCATGGTAAAACGTTCTCTACGCCAATCGCAAGAATCTCCGAGCTTACGACACTGCTTCGTAATTCTGCCACCATACTCTTCTTTCCATTTCCAAGCGCGCTCTAGAAATGCTTCTCTACCGATATCCTTCTTATCCTTGCCGGTCTCTTCACGAAGTGCATTGTTTACCTTCACTTCAGTCGCAATACTTGCGTGATCGCTTCCTGGAAGCCATAGCGCACTATAACCCTGCATTCTTTTCCATCTGATAAGAATGTCCTGCAGTGTCTGGTCAAGCGCATGGCCCATATGAAGTTGACCTGTGATGTTTGGAGGCGGCATAACTATACAGTATGGCTTCTTGTCCTTGTCAACCTCTGCATTAAAGGAACCACGCTCCTCCCACATCTCATATATACGATCTTCAAAAATTTTCGGATCGTATGTTTTAGCAAGATTTTTACCCATTTTTTACTCCTAAATTCCTGTATTTTATCTATACTCCATAGCTATTAGTTTGCTACGTAGCAATCGTTTTTTCTGTTCAGCACGAGTCTTCTGACTATTCAGAAAAAACTTCGTGTCTGATATTCTCCATCCTATTATCCACATCCGCTAGTATCTCTGAGCAAATTTTCAGCTTGTTCTGAAGTTCCTCGCTCAAAGCACCTTTATTCTTGTACTTAAGCTCGTGTTCTAAGCTCGCCCATGTATCCATGGCAATGCTTCTAAACTGCATCTCAACCGGAATCGATACCTTTTTGCTCACGAGGAATATCGGAACCTCAATAACCACATGGAGACTCCTATAGCCACTCTCCTTAGGATTTGAACTGTAGTCTTTAATCCTAATCAACTTGATATCCTCCTGTTTGAGCAGCAAGCTCGACAGCCTATAAATATCATCACGATAGTTGCATACAACTCTTACGCCTGCAATATCGTAAATCTGCTTTCTAATCTCAACTAGGTTATTGAGTGGATCTTCTATGCCATACCTTTCAGCTTTGTCAAATAAGCTATTTACTGACTTTAGCCTGTACTGAATGTGGTGAATAGGACCGTGATCATCGTGCTGCTTGAAGTCATCGTCGAGAATCTCCAGCTTCGTCGAAATCTCTTTTATCGCAGCCTCATACTCGAGCCTAATATCAGCGATTTCTTGAAAAAAAGCCTCTTTATCTCGCACTAACTCAAGCTTGTTCTTACTCAACCTTTCAGGATTGAGTATCTCGTTAGTAATATTAATTCCCACTTTGTAATCCTTCAAAATCAAAGGTCTATCCAAGACCTTATTTATCAAAAATTATTAGACACGCTCTGCAGCCTTCACGACATTGCGTAGAAGCAGCGCAGTCGTTACTGTGCCAACTCCTCCTGGAACTGGTGAATAGCTTAGTGCAGTAGGCATGCCCTCTGCCTCCAGGGCACCAGAATCGAAATCTCCAGCTAGTTTTCCGTCCTTGCCAGTGCCTGTGCCAACGTCTATGATTGTCTGTCCATCGTGGAACAACTCTGGGCTATACGATTCAATCTGTCCTGTAGCAAGCACAACGACATCTGCTCTCTCGCAGGCCTCTCTTAAATTCTCATCTGTAGTTCTTGTATGGCATACAGTAACTGTTGCATTAGCATTCATCATCATTAGCATAAGCGGTTTTCCTACTCTCATGCTTCTTCCAACGATTGTTACTTGCTTCCCCTTAAGCTCTACTCCATAGAACTTGAGAATCTCCATGCAGGACTCGGCTGTGCATGCATAAAAAGCGTTAGGATCGTTTGCAAATAGATTTGCATAGGAGGCATCTGTAATCGCATCTATATCCTTAGCTGGGTTCAGTAGCACGCGTAGACGCTCACCATCGATTCCCTTAGGAAATGGCATCAGCATGATAATTCCGTCGATGTTATCATCGTTATTGAGCCTAGATAGTTCGTTTTCTGCCACGCTCTGAGACACTGTCTCTTCAAGCACTACCGACTCACAATCAATTCCATACTTAGCAGCTCTCTTGATGATAGCTCCCTCATAGTACTTCTCTCCGTCATCCTCCCCGATTCTAAAGGTAGCAATTTTAGGTGTATTGCCCGCTTCAGTCAGCGCATTAACCCTTGAAATAATGTCCTGATCTATAGCATCCCTTACAGGTGCACCCTTTAATAATATATTCATATCTAATGTTTCCTCCGTATTTTTCACGCATAAAACCAACTAATATTATAGCATAGTGACAAAAGAATTAGTACATTCTTTAAGCTAAACAACAAAAGTGTTATCACATAAAATATGCAATAACACTCATTATTGTAATTAATTTAAAAACACATTTTGTGCTGACTTCAAGCATGTATT
>NZ_CALHTQ010000153.1 GCF_938039775.1 uncultured Mogibacterium sp.
AGCTAGATCGAACTCAGTGCTACTTATGAGCGCAGATATCACTATCGCAGTAAGTACAGGCACTGGAAGCATGTGGATAAAGCCCGTTCCAAAAATTAGGATTATCATCATAGTAAGCGCCGCAGATATCGACATCACTTGAGACTTCACGCCGAACTGGTCGGCGATATTGCTTCTTGAAACACTTCCATTTACCGGGCAGCAACCAACAAGCGCACCCGCTAGATTGCTCATCGCATATGCTAGAATCTCTCGGTTATTATCTATCTTGTCATCATACTTAAGAGCAAAATTATTAGTCGCTAAAAGTGTCTCCGAGATGATAACTATTGCGATGATAAGAGTCTGAAGCATCATCGTTCTGACGTTCCCATGAACCAGCGTTACATCTGGGATTACGATAGCGGGCAAGCCCGCCTTCACCTCTGGTAGGAGCTTCACTCCATAGCTATCCAGATCCATAAAGTAAGTAAGCCCTGCTCCGATGAACATCATGACAGCGCTCATTGGAACCGCTGGAATAACCTTTTTGGAACCTAAAATTATGATAATCGTTCCCAGTCCCAGGATTAGTGACGGAACGTGAACTCCATAACTTGCTGATTTATATATATGCTCGAGGAGTTCATGCAGTTCACCTCTTCCAGAATCCCCGCCAAAGAGCTTCGGAATCTGCATCATTATAATCGTGCAGCATATACCTGTTATAAAGCCTCCCATAACCGGCGACGAGATAAATTTCACTAATCTCCCTAGACCAACAATTCGAGCTAGTAATATCCAAACTGCCGTAAACAGAGTAATCACAGGTATGATTTGTACAGCCTCTTCCGATTGATACGCTACACCCATAGAGTAGAGCATACCGCCTACAAGAGCCGCAGGTGCAGCATCTACGCCAAAGACGAATCTCGGCGAACTCGTTATAAGCCCGTAAACCAGTATCGGTAACAACGAGCCGTATAGCCCGTAAATCGGCGGAAGCCCCGCAACGAGTGCGTACCCGATAGAAATCGGAATAGATACAAGAGCAACTATAATTCCGGCAGGAATATCTTTTTTCAAAAACTCTAAATTATACCCTTTTAGTGACATCTGTCTCCCCTGTGATGTATGCCTCCATTAAACTGACAACACTACCTCATGATAAACTTAATGTGTATTATACATCAGTTGCGTGTTAAAATTATGATATGAAAAGAATTAGATTAGGATTATCGTGTATAGAGGTTTCGCCGGTCGGTATGGGCACGCTCACCATGGGTTTTTCGCAAAAGAACCTTTCGGTTGATGAAGGTGCTCGCATCATCGTGCATGCGGTGAGAAGCGGCATTAACTTCCTAGATACAGCTCAATATTATGACACTTATAGATACCTCAAACCGGCACTAGATATAATTAAATTAGATGAGGCGCTGGAGGCACCTGTTATCTGTAGCAAAACTCTTGAGACTGATTACGAGGGTGCAGCTGCGGCAGTTGATGAATGCCTTGAAGAACTTGGCATCGGGCAGATAGACATTTTCCTGCTTCACGAAGTGAGAGGAATTCCCGATCTTGATGAGCGTCGCGAGGCGTGGGAAGCTCTGCAAGACAAGAAGGCTAAAGGATTAATCAAGACTATTGGAATATCGACACACCATGTTGATGCCTGCAAAGCGGCAGCTGAGCTTGATTCTTGTGACATGGTATTCCCATTGATAAATAAAGCTGGAATGGGAATACGAGATGGCAAAAAACAAGGCACACGTGAAGATATGGAAGAAGCGATAAAGCTTTGCTCAGAACGAGGAATCGGAGTATTCACAATGAAAGCCTTTGGTGGCGGAAATATAATCGAAGATTATGTGGAATGCCTAGATTATGTCACCACACTAGAAGGCGTGGATGCTGTGATGATTGGAATGGGAAACGCAGAAGAAGTCGATGTTGCGGTTAAATATTTCAAAGGAAGGCTCGAACGCAACTACATACCAGATATAAGCAAGAAGCGTATGATGGTCGATCAAAGCGACTGTGAGGGCTGTGGAACATGTAAGGCTCGTTGCGTGAGCAAAGCGATTTTTTGGAATGACAACGGACTAGCCGAAATCAGTGTCGATAAATGTGTTCGCTGTGGATACTGTGCACCCGTGTGTCCAGTACGTGCTATTGTTTTTTTATAGTATTTAAGAAATATATGCATTATCCGTCTTGTACTAATTGTACAAGATTGATATTATGGTCTTATGTATGGACTTGAAAGGAGAACTTTATGGAATACTTAAGATATTATGATGAAATTGTTTCTCGCCGCCAGTCGTGTCGCGATTTCGCAGATACAGTAGTTGATGCTGCTTCAGTTGAGGAAATCAAAGCTTACAACGAAGTAGTTCCTAGACTGGTTCCCGAGATTGCTACAGAACTTCACTTCCTAAATGGTGATGTAGCTGATTTCGTTGGAAGCAGCGTAGGATATAACGGCTTCACAGTTAAGGCACCAAACTACCTAGCGCTCTACTCTGAGGAAGCACCTCACTATCTAGAGAATGCTGGATTTATCGCTCAGGGTCTAACTCTTAAGCTAACACAGCTAGGATTTGATGCTTGCTGGCTAACTATCAACGATGCTGAGGCTGCAAAGGGAGCTCTAGGTGTAGATACTGATAAGACTCTTGCAGTATTTATCGCATTTGGACATGGCAACAAGGCTAAGAAAGACGTTCGTCTCGATATCAAGAGCCCATCCAACGTTACCATGGTTTCTTGTGAGAAGAAGGTTGCACCAAAGATTAGTATGCACGACCTCCTATCTTACAAGGTATACGGAGAGCCAGTTAACATGGAGCTTCTATATACTGAGCTAGAGGATGCACTACTGTCAATCGCTGTTGCACAGTCATTCTTCAACCGTCAGCCATACAGAGTAATTGTTGATGATGATATCGTATCGCTAATCGGACTAGATGACGAAATGACAACTGTAGAGGATCAGCTCCTCAATTATGGTATTGCAATGTTCAACTTCTACGCAGTTCTCGATTCAACTAGAGCTGGCGTTAAGATGTGGAGCTTCGAGGAGCCTGGTAGAGAACTTAAGCTTCCTGCAAATGCTCACTACATCGCAAAAATCAGAATCTAATTTATCTTAGCATAATCATGAATAGATAATAAAAGACCTAGGATTTGGATAATTCCACTTCCTAGGTCTTTGGTATTTCTATTAACTATTATAGTACTTTCCCATCAAGGACCACTTCTATCAGTTCATCTTTATCGTTATAAACTAGCTTAAGCGAAAAAAACTCCTCTCGCTCATTGAGCAGCCTGAGAAACACCTTGTCACCTTCCCATAATTCTAGCTCTAATAACTTATCTTTAGGCACCCACTCCAGAACACCTTCGTTGCAAGGCATCGCCTCTCCTTCAAAGTCTGTCGCCGTAAAGAGATGCATATACTCGATTATCTCTTTTTCACCACTTCCATATAAAAAGGTGACTATACCGCGAAATTTGTACTCGGTAAGCATATAGCCTGTTTCTTCGCGAACTTCACGTAGAAGGCAATCATCGGGACTCTCTCTATCCTCGAAATGACCTCCTACACCTATCCATTTGTTGTGGTTGATATCATTTTCCTTGATTGTACGATGAAGCATTAGATACTTACCGTCTTGTTCGATATAGCATAGTGTGCTAAGTCTTGCCTTGCTCATTATGATGCCTCCACTTCGTCAAACTGAGAGTTATAGAGGTCAGCGTATGCACCGCCCTGTGCGAGCAGTTCATCGTGAGTTCCTTGCTCTATTATATCACCGTGATTCATCACGAGTATAAGATCAGCATCTCTGATAGTCGATAATCTGTGAGCGATTACAAATGTCGTTCGTCCTTTCATTAGATTATCCATAGCCTCTTGAATTCTGACCTCAGTTCTCGTATCTACCGACGAAGTCGCCTCGTCGAGAATTAACAGCTTTCGGTCTGCCAAAATTGCTCTCGCAATTGTAAGGAGCTGCTTCTGCCCTTCGGAGATATTGGTCGCATCTTCGTTTAGAACCATGTTATATCCACCAGGCAGCGTCTTGATAAATCTATCTGCCCTTGCCGCTTTTGCCGCCGCAACAACCTCTTCATCTGTAGCATCTTGATTTCCGTATCTTATGTTTTCCATAATCGTATCGGAGTATAGCCATGTATCCTGAAGTACCATGGCGATATTGTTCCTAAGCCCGTGACGGCTCATACTGCGGATATCTACACCGTCAATTTTAATCTCACCTGCATTTACATCGTAGAAGCGCATAAGCAGCTTGACAATAGTCGTCTTGCCTGCACCAGTTGGCCCAACTATAGCTATCTTCTGACCTGGCTTAACGTTCGCACTAAAATCCTTGATTATAACCTTCTCTGGATCATATCCGAATTTCACATGTTCAAACTCAACAAATCCTTGAACATCGATTTGAGATACACTATTCTCTGGATCAGGAGACTCTTCCTCTTCTGCCAGAAACTCAAATACTCGCTCTCCTGCAGCACCCATAGACTGCACCTGATTCATAACCTGAGCGACCTGCGATAGTGGCTGAGTGAGCGTGCGAACATACTGGATGAACGCCTGGATATCTCCTATTCCAATCACATTCTTAATAGCCAGCATTGCACCAGATATCGCTACACCAGCGTATCCGAGGTTTCCTACGAACATCATAACTGGCAGCATGACGCCTGATATAAACTGCGACTTCCAAGCGGATTCATAAAGAACTTCATTCGTTTCGTTGAAGGTCTTCTCCATCGATGCTTCTTTGTTAAACGCCTTGATTACCAGCTGCCCTGCAAAGTTTTCTTCTATCTGCCCGTTGATATTTCCGAGGTACTCCTGCTGCATTTTAAAATATTTCTGAGACATCTTAATGATGATGCCAAGTAACACGATAGAAATTGGAATTGTAGTAGCAGCAATCAAAGTCATAATTGGCGATATGGTTAGCATCATAACTATTACACCGATAATAGTGGCTACAGATGTAATAATCGTGGTTATGCTCTGATTGAGTCCCGTTCCGAGAGTGTCAACGTCATTCGTAATTCTGGACAGTATGTCGCCATATTGATGACTCTCAAAATACTTCATCGGCATGCGATTTATCTTCTCCGAGATGTCACGACGCATCTTGTACACTATTTTCTGTGTTATACCAGTCATAATCCAGCCCTCAATGAAACTGAATATGGCACTAAGCGCGTAGAGGAAAGCTGTAAGAGCTAGAATCTTACCAATAGCAGCAAAATCAATAGTTCCTGTACCTTTAATCTTGTACATTAATCCTTCTGCGAGCACAGTAGTCGCATGACCCATTACTTTCGGTCCAGCTACCTGAAATACAGTACCTGCAATCGCAAAGAATATCACCACTATAAATGCATATTTGTAATTTCCACTATACCTCAATATCTGCTTCATCGACTTACCGAAATTTTTTGGTTTCTCGGAAGCTGCCCCCATTCCTGTTTCATGACCTTGCTGCTTCGCTGGAGCTGGTTTCTTATTCTTGTCATCCGTCATTATTCCACCTCCAATTCGCTCTTAGATAACTGCGACTCAGCAATCTGTCTATATACTTCGCAATCCTTGAGAAGCTCTCTATGCCTACCCTTTCCGACGATTTTACCGTCATCAAGCACTATAATCTGCTCAGCATCCATAATCGTTCCAACGCGTTGGGCAACGATTATTTTAGTCGCATCTTTTTCGTATTTTGTTAGAGCCCTTCTAAGCTTTGCATCAGTCTTCATATCTAGGGCTGAGAAGCTATCGTCAAATACCATAATCTTAGGATTCTTGGCAATCGCTCTCGCTATCGAAAGTCTCTGTTTCTGTCCACCCGATACATTAGAACCGCCCTGAGCGATATTGCTTTCAAATTTATCTTCTTTCTCCTCGATAAACTCGAGTGCCTGCGCGATTTCCGCAGCTTCATGCACCTCTTCAGGTGTAGCACCTTCATTTCCAAATCTTATATTTGAATCAATCGTTCCTGAGAACAGTACGCCCTTCTGAGGCACGAAGCCTATCTGTTTTCTAAGTGATTTCATACTTATATCTCTTATATCGACTCCATCAAGCTTGATGCTTCCAGCAGTTACATCAAATAATCTAGGAATCAGATTGACTATCGTACTCTTACCCGCGCCTGTACTTCCAATAATCGCCGTAGTTTCACCAGGCTCAGCAGTGAACGATATGTCTGATATTACGTCCTCTTCAGCATTTACATATCTAAATGAGACATTATCAAATTCGAGTCTACCAGTACTTTCGTTAATCTCGATTGCATTCGCACTGTCGAGCACTGAAGATTCCGACATGATAACCTCATCAATTCGGCTAGCAGCTACACCAGCTCTTGGTATTAGTATTGACATTACTGTCAGAATCATAAATGACATTACAATCATCATAGAGTACGTTAGAAATGCCGTCATAGAGCCTACCTGCATATCACCTGTATTAATTCGGTGCGAAGCCACCCATACTATGGCTACTCCAAGCAGGTTCATCAACATCATTAGTATCGGCGGCATGAATGTCATTACTCTATTGGTAAATAATTGTGTCTTCATAAGATTCAAGCTCGCCTTATCGAAACGTTTTTCCGCTGAGCGCTCCCTTCCGAAAGCACGAATTACTGGAATACCCGTGAGTATCGATCGAGAAACGCTATTTAGAGAGTCCACGAGCTCCTGCATGATGCGAAATTTTGGCAGTGCGATAATCATCAGAATTACGACAAGGATTACTACTGCTAACACTCCTAATGCAATGACATAGCTCATATGAGCACCCGTCTGAACCACTTTAATGATCCCCCATACTGCGAGCACAGGCGCATAGAAAACCATTCGAAGCATTATGGTCAGGGTCATCTGAACCTGCTGTACATCATTAGTCGCTCTAGTAATCAGAGAAGATGTCTGGAAATTATCCATCTCAGCATTCGAGAAGCTCATAACCTTCTCAAATACTTCCTTCCTAAGCGTCATGCCTATCTTCGCTCCAACCTTGGAAGATATGTAGGATGCGATTACTGCAGCGGTAATCATCAGCAGTGTAACTAGCATCATCTTGAATGCAGTATTCCATAGATACGATTTCTGCACTTTGTCTATATTTACCCCCGCCGATTTAGCCGCATTCGTCGCATAAGCAATACCCATCGACTTGAGAGTCCTATCACCCACTGAAGAGATCGTCTTATCCATCTCCTTCTTAGGCTTACTGATTGTCGATTTATCCATGTGACCACTTGCTATTCTTGCCTGAATCATTGGGCGCATATCGACGTAAGTATGTACCTCGCCATTCTGATCCTTCGCTCTAAATGACTTGATATCAGCATTCATGAGAGCTGCAATCTCGGAAACCGACATATCATCTATGCGGTCAGCAAGCGCTTCTGTCTCTGCCCTCGAAGTTAGCTGCTCCTTGACAGTATTCTTAAACTGCTTAACAGTCATGTGTCCGAGCTGATAGCTCAGTACAATTGGCTTAAGCAGTTTATTATCTAGCTTCTCAAGTTTTTTCTCATCTTTAACCTTAAGAGTATACGTATCTCCCGTCTTCTTATAGGAAGACCCCCAGATTTCTTTCTCATTATCGGTCATGAATATCTGAGCCTCACTATATTCATCTTCAGTGACCTTGCTAGGCAATATATGCTCGATACCCTTATTCTGAATTCCCGTGTCAATCAGCTTCTGCATATAGCTAGGTATCGAAATGTCTCCAAACGCCTGAACCACAAGCACAGCAAGGAGTATCACTATAGATAGCTTATATGGCTTTAAATTTTTAAAAAGCTTTATCATCTGCTACCTTTCCTTTCTTCCACTATTATATGTCTGCTTTCGATAGTGCCACATTAAGCTCCTCTTCAGAGATTTCTGTTATCAGTGTTATCAATTCTATAATCTTTGCGACATTCTCCTCGCCAAATCTTTCAAACACTACATCTAAATATGCATCAAGCCTTTGCTTATAGCCCTTTATCTTATCTGCCCCATCTTTCGTAATAAAAACCAGCGTATTTCTTCTATCACTTGGATCAATTCGCCTCTCAATAATTCCCTTATCTTCGAGACTTGAAAGCATCCTCGATACTCCAGGCATAGTCGCACGAATAGATTTAGCCAATTCAGATACCTTTACACCTTTAGTTTCATTAGGATTAATATCAAATCCTTCTGTAAAGTTGGCGCACTTCCCGAACTCACAACTAAGCAGCGCATTTATAAGCATATGCTCACTTGGATTAAGCTCTGGTACAAGCTTCCAGAAATTGACCTTGTGAAAGCTGTGCATCTTGTGAAGAAAATTCAATTGGTACTCTTTCATCTAATTCTCCATTTCAATTTATTATCAAATAGTTTAAGCCTAGTATGTTATTTATCTCTATTAATAATTAACATCGTTAAGTATTAATTATGTTAATTTTATAGTCTTACACTTATTATGTCAATAACCACTATGCATGTATATATTGACCGCATTTTACAGTGCTTACTTTAGAAGTATATATTATGTATTTTATTATTGTTATTCTGTATACTAATTTGGTTTGCATAGCTATTATCTATAATGGTTTAAAGGGTTGTGCAAAATCTATATAATGTAAAATTAGATTTATTGTATAATAGGAGGCTATTTTGCCATTTAATATATCTGGTTTGTTTATAGGATTGCTGCTCGGCTTTCTACTCAAGCGCGGACGCTTCTGTCCTACCGGAACTATACGCGATATCTATCTTGAGAAAAAGTACTATAACGTAGTTCTCATCCTAGCAATAATCGCCACCGAAGGTTTGCTATATCACATGCTAGTAGGTAGCATGACTATACCGTCACCATTCTTTGGCTGTTACTCTATGGTTGCAGTTCCACTAGGAGCCTTTATCTTCGGAGTAGGAGCGGTGCTAACTAACGGCTGTGTCACGAGCACTCTCGTAAAAGTTGGAGATGGACGCATCATCGGAATACTATCGCTTGTAGTATTTGCAACAACTGAATACTTTACTAACAAATGGATTTTCAAGCCTTTTACACGGAAGGTCATGGGACTTCAAGAGGTTTACGACATCGACCTGTTTGATATGCCTTTTTCACCAGTTTTCATATTTTTACCAGTAGTGATTGTACTCTATATAATAATGTTCCATCACTACAGGACTCACAAGCCTAAGTGCAAGCTACCACAGTCATACACAGGTACACGCCATGTGTTCTGCGAGAAGATTTGGAGCCGTGAGATAACTGTTATTCTAATCGGAATAGTTGCTGCTGCTGCTTTTTACTTCAGTAACCTGACAGGTAGAAACGGTGGAATCTCTATCTCAGACCCAGTTCTATCATGGTTCAACATAATTACTTGTACTCACTCTGAACCTATCGGATGAGTTGTCTATAATCGAACCGACGGAGTTGGTTGGGACAATCTGGTGATTGTTGGAATTATACTAGGATCTTTTATCACCACTCTAATAAGCAAAGAGTTTTCGATAGTTAAGACGGATAAAAAGGTTGTGGTTAAAACCGTATTTGGCAGCATGTTAATGGGTATAGGTGCCGTATGGGCAAAGGGCTGTCTCATGGGAAATGGTCTTGTTGCAACATCGCAGCTAGCAACCAGGGCATGGCTCGCATTGCTCTTTATATCACTGGGAATTTGGTTCGGTACATGGTTCATGTACGTGCGCGGATCAAAATGCAAAAGGCGTGGAAGCTAACAGTTAAGAAGTAAGTAACAGTTATTTAAATGGTTAGGAATAAGGGATACGGGATTAATTTATGAACAGAAATGACAAAGTTAGCCTATTAAGCAAAGTATTGGTGTTGATACTAGCGCTCGCAATCGCTGTGAGCCTCAGCGCATGTGGAAGTTCAAAGTCTGGAAGTACAAAGAAAGCTAAGCCAAAGAAAAGTAAGCAGACTGAAGCTTCTTCAGATAAGACATGTAATGGATCAAGTAGATCTGATGAGGCTTCGTCTGAGACAAGCAAGAGCGATAAGGACAAAAAAGATAAGAAGGATAAGAAGAACGCTTCGAGCAGCAAGAGCACTACTCCAGCTACAAGCGGCTCAAGCTCATCATCTTCATCTCGCTCTTCTTCAAGTTCAAGCAGCTCTTCTAGTGCATCTACAACGCACACGCAGCCTCAGCAGCCAGTTCAGAAACGAACTAGAACTGTGTTTGTCACTAACGCAGGTCGCTTTCACTCGAGGGGTGAGATTGCAGCTGCTAGATCTGCTTGGCTATCACAGGGTAACACTTGAGATGGACGTTACAACATCGTGCGTGTTGAGCAGGAAGAGTATTAAATTCTAATCATATTACAAATAAACAGCGAGGGAATAATGAAGTGCACCTCCAAAATTAGTTCGTGTCTAACTTTTGGGATGCACTTAAATAACCCTCGCTGTTTTAATTTCTGAATATAGTTACTATCTACAAACGCTCAGATTAATTACTCTCGCCCTCCTGTAGATCTTTATACTCTTCTTCAACGATTACTTTACCCTTCCATACCTTGAGCCCGTTGAACTCATAAACGTTAGTGTAGCCCTGCTTTACAAGTCTCTTAGCTACTCTCTTGCTAAGGCCGCCGTAGTCGCAGTATAGGAGTATTTTCTGATTCTTATCTGGGAGCTCTTTTACCTCACCCTTGTCGAAGTCTTCGTACCATACCGGAATAGCATTAGGAAGATGTCCCATTCCCCATGCTACCTTGCCTCTTACATCGACAATCTTAGCATTGTCCTTCTCAGCATTCTCAACGAACTCTGCGGCTTCCTTACCAGAGATATGGGTATAACCGTCCTTGTTCTTATTATCTTCTGCACCCTTCTTAGAACATCCAGCAAGCAGTGCTGTACTGATAGCCAGAATCATAATAATTGGTATTATCTTTCTCTTCATGCTTCAAACCTTTTCCAGTGATTTTATGAAGCTCACGTAGCTTCATCCCTTGCAATTTATAACCTACAAATAATTGTATCTGTGTTATGTTTCAAAGTCAAAGCGCTTTTTGTCCAAATCGCATTTGGAGTTATTGCTCTTTTAAATACTCTTGTAAAACAGCTTATCTCTCGCTTATAGCGGCTTTAATCTCATCAAGATTATTTGCGAAAATCACTTTGTCCAAATCCTCAGCCGGGAGGAAGTCGGCAGCAACCATCTCATCTAATAGCCTTTTTAAAGGGTCATAAAATCCATTGATATTATAGACTATACAAGGCTTTTCAGTCCTGTTCAGCCTTCTAAGCGAAATGATTTCCGAGATTTCCTCAAGCGTTCCGGGGCCACCAGGAAGAGCGATAAATGCATCACCAAGATTAATCATGCGAGTCTTACGTTCTGGCATGGATTCTACAATTTCTAGAGTGTAAAGTCCTTCGTGCCCCTTCTCCTGGTCGAGTAGAAACTCTGGGATAACGCCATAAACCTTGGCACCTCCCTCAAGAACAGTGTTTGCAACAGTGCCCATAAGTCCAACATTTCCGCCCCCATACACAAGGCTGTGACCACTCTCGGCGATCCAGTTCCCAAGCTCAATCGCTCTATCTTTAAATACGGACTTCTCACCGAAGCGAGAGCCACAGTAAACTGTAATATTCATATCCTTCTTCTCCTTTTCCATATCGTAATATTGTAGTATCATTGCCTGCATCGGTCAACGATGTATTTATATTAATATTTTTGATAGTGTACAAATAAAATTAAGAATTTTATAATGATTAAATTCATCACATTGATGTTATACTAAATCCATATTAATAAAGTATAGTATATTATGTTGCGATTACTCGTGATATATAAGGAGTATTGAGGAATATTATGAAGAGAAAACTACACATAAAAAAACTTACAGCGCTTGCTACTGTAGTTCTTGCGCTAGCACTAACATTCACTGGTTGCAGCAAGGGCGATTCTGATTCAGACGGAGGAAATGGGGCTACAGCTAGTCTAAAGAAATTTGAAACCACTACCCTTGACGGAGAAAAGTATACACAGGATAACCTCAAGGATTATGATCTAACAGTTGTTAACGTATGGTCTACAACTTGTGGCTACTGTATCGAAGAGATGCCTGCTCTCGAACAATTAAAGGGCAAGCTCCCTTCTAACGTACAGCTTATAACAGTTTGCATCGATGGAGAAGCTTCACCAGATACAGCTAAGGAAATCCTAGCTAAAAAAGGATTAAATGCCACAACACTCGTACCTAGCGACTCCCTGAACGATGGTCTTCTTAAGTACGTTAGCGGCACACCTACTACCGTCTTCTTTGACAAGAACGGTAAGCAGGTTGGTAAGCCTAAGGTTGGAGCATTCTCGACAAGAGATACAGATGCAATTGCTGAACTCTATATGAAGGAAGTTAATTCGCGTCTTGAGAAAGTGTCCAAGTAAGGAGATTATTAGATAAGTATTATGTCTAAAAAGTATAAGAAGCTGATACCGGCCGCACTTATTGCGGCTGGTATCGTTATGTTAATAATAGGTGTCAGTAGAGGTGAGATGATGACGGTCTTCAGCAAGGCTGCTACCGTCTGTCTAGAGTGCATTGGTATCGGTTAGGAGGCGCAATGAAGACTAATAATCCAAGGCGCCATATCGTGCAGCTTGTAGCCACGTTCCTGACCAATCCGCATGTCTCGAACTTCTCAAACGGTTCGATTCACAAAGGTCAAAGCAAGAGCTTCTGCTCACCTGGACTGAACTGCTATTCATGCCCAGCAGCAGGTGCCGCCTGCCCTATCGGAGCACTACAGTCGGTCGAAAACGGGAACAAATATCACATCTCATATTACGTAATGGGATTTTTGCTGATTACAGGATCACTTCTCGGAAGATTCGTGTGTGGCTTTCTATGTCCATTTGGATTTTTTCAAGACTTGCTTCACAAGATTAGAGTCAAGAAGCGTATCATTCCTCTCAAGATAGATAGAGCTCTCAGATACCTTAAATACGTAATTCTTGCGGTATTTGTTCTCGCACTACCTATAGCGATATCCAATGAGTTCGGACTAGGCGAGCCATTCTTCTGTAAGTACATCTGTCCAGCAGGTACTATCGAGGCGGGTATCCCACTACTGATCAAGAATGAATCGCTGCGGGCAATGATGGGTATCCTATTCGACTGGAAGATGATTATACTTATTATAACGGTCATACTTTCAACCATGATATACAGACCTTTCTGTAAATACATCTGCCCTCTAGGTGCGATTTATTCGCTATTTAACCGCTTTAGCGTGCTTCAGATGGAAGTTAATCACGATACATGTATTAAGTGCATGAAGTGCGAAAAAAACTGCGATATGCAGGTTAAGGTGCTAGATAACATCAACAGCGTCGAATGCATACGCTGCGGCAAATGTAGAAGCATCTGCCCTACTTCGACGATAAACTGGACTGTCGGCGGAAAAGTAATTATAAAATCAAACGAAGACAGCAGGCAAAGAGCGTAGCTCTGCCTGCTGCTTTATTTATTAAATCGATTCTTTCACATCTTATCTTAGATTATGTGCTTCAAAATCCACACCTTCATGGTGAAGCAGATAAACCTTCTTGTCCAGACCTCCCGCATATCCCGTGAGCTTTCCGTCCTTCCCCACGACGCGGTGGCACGGCACCATAATAGAAAACTCGTTGCTACCAACGGCTCCTCCCACAGCCTGAGCTGACATGCGCTCTTTGCCAAGTCTTATCATGGCTTCCCTTGCGATTTCACCATATGTGCTAAGCTCGCCATAAGGAATCTTGAGCATTATCTCTGATACGGTCTTTCTGAATTCTGACCCCTGCAGCTTTAGCTTTGGAGTAAAGCTTGGAACATTTCCTGCAAAGTATTCGTCAAGCCAGCAAACTGCATCGCTTATATGTTTATTATCATGGAGATTCTCAATTGCTTCGATATCTAAAGAAGCCTCTGCTATCCGCTCTTCATCGAACCATACACCGAGAAGGCCCTCTTCATCAGCGCAAAGCTTCATAACACCCATCGGTGAGTCGTAATAATACACGTACATAGTAGCACTCCTTTAATTATATGGATTTATCAGCTTTGGATTATTTCCGATATGCTCCCTAATAACTTTGACGTCCTCTGGCGAAAGCGGTATATCGTAGCTCACAGCGATGACCAGCCAAGTATAGCAGTAGTCATCAACGTTCGCCTCTGGCAGCCACTCGCTCGGCCCCTTGTCTGATTTATCGCGATTTACCGCCCCATCTACATCTACTCCAACACGCACATCCGTCGCGTACTGGTGCTTCCTAGAGTGACTCCATTTGGCGCCCCCATGCTTATTCACATAGTTAAGCGGAATGATATGGTCGAAATTACTGTCATCAAGAGAGAGTTCATCGCCCGTATATGGGTCTATATAATCGCCATCCTTGTAGTGCTTACTCGTCACAAATGCGAACTTTCTCAGCGAATACTTTCTGCCTTTATACTCGATTTTCTTATATGGCTCTGTATAGGAGTCCCTGTCATAATCAGCGTATTCATCTGGCGAAGCCACCCTCACTTCATCGAGTAGCTGCTCTACACTCTTTTCCTTTAGTGGCTTTACTTTGCTGCCTGAGCTACCTGAACCCCCTATATCTATTCCCATCTGATTAAGAACGAAAACAGCCGCAGCAATCACTAATGTCGCAACCATTTTCTCCATCTTCTTATTCACTCTACTATATCCCCTGTATCCTTGTCCCGGGTATCTCTGTCTAGTCATATCTCCTAAGCCCTTTTCATCTATCTATTATGTTGTAAAGTCATGATGCCCACGACTCTCGCAGTGCTGCTATCGATTGCAGTGCCGTTATCAGTATCATTTTGCTACATAATATTATTAACTTCTTTTTCTTAAATTCAATATGCTTATGATACCATAGACCGACAGGCATTGGACATTTTGCGGTTCATGAATTTGCCCAATAAACATTTGATTTATAACTATTACCTGATATAAAATATTAAAGATAAACTGAAAATTTACGATTTATGAAACGAGGAATTTATATGGGCGAAAGCAAACTAAAGTACGGACTAAGAGTACTAAAGAATGCGAGCTTCAAGAAGTTCACAGACTGTGTCAACGAAGCACACAGAATTTCTGGGAAGAACAAGCTTGCGTGCGCAATTGACATCGTACACTGCATGAGAAAATTCGATGCTGGTTATTATGATTATGTAATCTTCCAGTTCTGGGACAAAACCGATGCAGAGAGAGACACTTATCTCACGAGATTCAGAAGCAAGAAGCTTGTATCTCAGATGAATGACCCTGCTTACGCACATTTCTTTGATAACAAGGATGAATTTAATGAGAAGTTCAAGGAATACATCGGTCGTGACTTCATCGAGCTCGAGACTGCGACTAAGGACGAGGTCGAGGCGTATTTCAACAGAAAAGACAAGGTTTTCTGCAAGATGAAGGATCTCGAATGCGGCATAGGCTGCGAGAGACTTGTGACTTCTGACTTTGAGAATTTCGACGCATTCTATTCATATATCAAGGAAAAGGGATTTGGTACTCTCGAGGGTGTAATCGAGAATCATCCTGATCTCGACAAGGTATATTCCGGCAGTGCCAATACGATGCGTATGATCACGATTATCGGTGATGATGGCAAGCCACATCTTATTTACGCAGTACAGAAATTCGGTATCAACGGCAGAGTTGTAGATAACTACGGAGTTCATGGACCAGTTGACCTAGAGACTGGTGAGTTCCTATTCCCTGCACACTCTGGCGATACTAAGGCTGAGGGTCTATACACTGAGCATCCTAACACACATGAGAAGCTAGTAGGTTTTAAGACACCTCTTTTCAAGGAGGCCAAGGAAATGATTCTTAAAGCAGCTATGGAGGTTCCACAGATCAGATACGTTGGATGGGACGTCGCTGTTACTCCTACTGGGCCTGCTATCATCGAAGGCAACGTGTACTGTGCTCACGATTTCTGGCAGCTACCAGGGCAGACTCCTGGCAATATAGGTATTATGCCTACGCTTAAGGAACTTGTGCCTAGTTACAAGTATTAATAATATGAAACATCACAGGGGCTGGTCTCAAATGAGACCAGCCCCTGTTTTACTTTATTTTATATGTAGACTATGAAAGGTATCTAGTTTATGCTGCAGCAGTCTTGAGCTTTCTGCTCTTTAAAGCCGCCTTTCTCAGTCTCAAAACGACATAGCTTATGTATACAACGGAGTACACGATTATACCTGTCATGTGAGACTTTACGTCTGCTGAGTATAGAACCATGATGTGCACATAGATTCCGATAAAGAAAGGATATGCCATGCGCTGCACTTTTTTCCAAGTCTTACCACTCATCTTGCGGCGAACCGACTTAAACGATGTTACAAAGAGTGGAATTAGCATTGTCAGTAGGCACATTGTGATTATCGATGCAATAAGCTCTCTAGTCGGCATAGCCTTTGGATTTGTGAACACCATAGGGAAGTAGTGAACACCGAAAACCACGTTGTGGCTTAGTGTTAGCAAGCTTCCGATGATAGAAATCTCTCCGCGCACACTCATCAGCTTACGAGAGAGCTTGTTGTGCTTAGTGATTACACCAACGTACATAACTACCATAAATGTAGCCGTAGTGAATATACCTCTAACGAACATGTCCATAAAGTACACGTTAAACCACTCTGGGAACTTTTGAACATAACCGTAGTTGTAATATAGAACTACCGCTCCGCACCACACGTATATGCCCAGATAAAAAGCCCCTGGGTGCTTCTTAATTGCATCTGCTGCCAAGATATAAAATATGACAGTCACTGCGATTCCAATTATTAAGTTCACGATACCGTCCTTTCCGTCTCAGCTGCGGCAGAGTTCTCTGCAGTTTCCTTGCCCTCTGCTGGCTTCTGTACGTCCTCTTTCTTATTACCCTTACCGTTCTCTGAATGCTCTACGCTTTCAGGCCTAGAGATTGCAGCTACTGCGGCGCTTCTTGTGCTAGCTGTACTGTTTGTAACAGCTGCGGTTGTAGCATTCTCTACTGGTTTCTTGACATTAACCATTACTGGTGTCTTCGTCTTCTTGTCAATTCCGTCCACGGAGAACTCGAGCACTGCCTTGGTCAGACCTTTCTTTGAAAGGTCAGGCTTCTGAACTAGAGTCACCTTTACAGAACCGTCATTTGGAATGTTGGAGAACTTTGCCTTGTAGTCCTCGAGTGTTGGCTCAGTGCCGTTTACCTCGATTGGCTGTGAATTCACTCTCTGAGGTGTAAATGCTACTCCGCCGTCCTCATCATCATCTGCGATGCCGTCGTGGTCCTTATCTCTATAAATCCAGTATGTGTACTTTCTAACTAGAAGCTTGCCATTCTTCTTAGCCTTGAACTTCATAGTTACTGTCTTGAACATACCGCCGTCGCCATCCCAGTTGTCGTCATCTACGACTGGTGTTCCAGTGATAGTTGTTCCGTCGAAGCTGAGTCCCTTAGGGAGTCCTTCGATGGTTGTCTCCATCT
>NZ_CALHTQ010000154.1 GCF_938039775.1 uncultured Mogibacterium sp.
CTGTTCTTCTACAACTGGCGGTAATGTCCATATATCCCAAAATTTGGAGGTTTTTCGCCTAAATGTACGACCGCTTCCAGGCATATCCTTTTGAATATCTTTGCTAAAAAGCCACTTAAGAAATATGTTAAGCTGTTTGGTTAGATTATCTATTTTAGGAGAAAACGCCATCTTGCAATTACCACAAAACCACCTCTGCGTTCCTGCATTTGTCTTACCATACTTCGAGCAACCACTACCACAAACAGGGCAAATAACACGTTTCATTTTACTATCCTCCTAGAATACTGTTTCTAAGGAAGATATAACCCCAATACACCTTGAAATTTCAAGAGTTACAAGCATTTTTACCAACTCTTTTTGTCCACCCTATATCTTCTTTCAAAAAATATATAACCGCTACATCCGTTGAAATTCCAACAGATGTAGCGGTTAACATCAACATATTTTCTCTAAAAACCTACATTGCACTCTAATTTGAAAAATCTCTTTTTCAAATTAGACATCAATATATAAACCTACTTCTCATCCTCGTCATTTACAAGTCTCATGAAACGCTTATCAAATGCCAGCATAACAAAACCGCATGCAAGGATTAAAGCAGCAACTACACCATAAGCCTTAATAAACGAAAATCTCTCAAGGAAATTATACAGTGGTCCATATCCAAGACCCGCAAAGAAAATTACAAACGGCCAAACACCTAAAAGTGTCCCTAGCAACTGCTTAGGTGCATACTCATTAATGAACGCATTTCCAAGAGGAGAAAATACAACTTCTCCTACGGTCATAGATAAAGCAGCTAATATGATAATCCAGATTCCAACAGGAGTACCCTTACCTTCCTTAGCTAGCATAGCAGCAAATACCATGAAAAGTATACAGAATCCTAGCAGCAGAATACCTATTGCAGTCTTCTTCCACATACTCCAGTCACCTTTAGCGCGTTTGGACATCTTATACCAAATAGACGCAAATATTGGACAAAGAATTATACAGAATAGAGCGTTCGAAGAATCAAACCACGCTGTAGGCATAGTGAAATTACCTATAGTCCAATTAGCCCATCCGCTACCGCCTTGTCCAGCTGGTCCAAACTCATAGTATACAGGCATGTATACCATATACCATATGAGCCAGAAAATTCCAGAAAATACAGTTACTATAACGATTGCTGCAACACGTTTCTTTTCTCTTAAAGTAAGCGGTTCAGCAGTCTTCTCCACAGTTCCATTTATTTCTTCAGATCTATTATCGACTTTGAATGGTTTCTTGCCGGCATCATTCTTTAAAAATCTAACTCCGAAAAGCCACCATAGTGTATCAATCACCATAAATATTCCACAAGCAAGGAATAGACTTCTGTATCCGTACTTTAATGCAACCAAAGACAGGAATGTCGTTCCACAAAATGAGCCAATGTTAACAAATGAATACTGCCAACTAAATACCTTGATAAGTAATTGATCTTCTCCTTCAAATTGTCTTCCGTTTACGCCAGACAATACACCCTTAAAAAATCCTGTTCCAATCGCTACCAAAGCAATGCACAGTATTAAGCTCGTTTTACTATTTGCTTGCCATGCAACAAAGTATCCTGCACCCATCAATAGTTCTCCAACTGGTACAAGTATTCTAGGACTTATCCATCTGTCAGCAATCCAGCCGCCAATTAGCGGTGTAATATATGTGAAGGCAACCAACCATGACTGTAAAAGTGCACCTTCACCCTTAGTGAGTCCAAGACCTCCTTCTGCCACTTTCAAAACGGCAAAAACCACCATTCCCCATTTAGCTGCATAGTACGCAAGTCTCTCAAACGAAAAAGAGAGGGCGCATACATAAAACCCAAAAGGGAGTTTTCTTGATGTAGCTTCCATTTTTTCAAACCTCCTAAAGTAATAAAATTATAATTGCAAGTAACGAATATATATTAGGTATTAATATAATACGTTTCGCCAATTGCTTTTTGGACTCATTAGAATAGAGTCCAAACGTTCTAAAACACTTCATACTATATCACTTATTCATCACATTGTAAATTCAGTTTGTACTAATTTCATATTATTTTGTTAAATTTTTACTGGCTTAAAACAAATTCTACTCTGAACATCAGTATTTGTAAAAGAAAAAACAACTCTCATGTGAAGATAACTTCACGAAAAGAGTTGCTAATATTTTCTATTTTCTAGTTTTTTTATTAATATTTGTTCTTACTTAAGAACTTCCTTAACGGCCTTAACGATATCAGCCTTTGTTAGACCATACTTTTCTCTAAGCTCCGTTGGTTTTCCAGATTCACCAAATGTATCCTTCTGTCCTACCATCGCCATCTTAACTGGCTGTTTCTGTACCACAACCTCTGCAACAGCGCTTCCGAGACCACCGATTACTGAGTGTTCTTCAGCAGTAACAATTGGACCATTTTCTCTTGCTGCATTTATAATTGCGGTCTCGTCGATAGGCTTGATAGTATGCATATCGATTACACGAGCATAAACTCCTTCGTTTGAAAGCTCTTCAGCTGCCTCGATTGCATCAGCAACCATGATTCCAGTAGCTATAATTGTCACATCACTGCCTTCACGAACTTTATTTGCCTTGCCAACCTTGATATCTGAGTTCTCGTCATAAATCACTGGTACACCTGATCTGCCAAGTCTAACGTAAGCAGGTCCTTCCGTGTCAACGACTTCATTCAGTAACTTCTTGGCACTTACAGCATCTGCTGGGTTTACAACAACCATACCCGGAATCTCTCTCATGAGTGCGATATCTTCGAAAGTCTGGTGGCTAGCACCATCCTCACCTACCGTAATACCTGCGTGAGTCGCACAAACCTTAACATTTGCATTAGTGTATCCGATTGAATTTCTAATAATTTCGTAAGCTCTTCCTGCTGCGAACATCGCAAATGTACTTGCGCATACAACATGCCCAGAAAGCGCGATACCTGCAGCCTCGGCCATGAGATCCTGCTCAGCAATTCCGCAGTTTACGAATCTCTCAGGATAAGCTTTTGCAAAATCCTTAGTCTTGGTAGAACCCGATAGGTCGGCATCCATAACGACAAGATCCTTGCGCTCCGCTCCCTTTTCTACTAGGAATTCTCCGTACGCAGCTCTAGTTGCAATCTTATCTGCCATTATTTGTCACCTCCAAGCTCTTCTATTGCAGTCGCTAGCTCCTCATCGCTTGGCGCCTTGCCATGCCAGCCAGCATTGTCTTCCATAAATGATACACCCTTACCCTTGTGAGTATGAGCAACGATTACAGTCGGAATACCCTCGCACTTCTTCGCATCCTCAAAGGCTGCAATCAGCTCTTCATAATTATGACCGTCTACGACAATTACGTTCCATCCGAAGCTCTTAAACTTCTCATCTACGGGAGATACGCACTTTACGTCACTTACCTTACCATCGATCTGAAGTCCATTGAGGTCAACGATTGCAACTAGATTATCCAGCTTTCTGTGTGCTGCCTGCATTGCAGCCTCCCATACTATGCCTTCCTGGATTTCTCCATCTCCAGCAAGTACGTAGACTCTACCTGGATTGCTGTCAATCTTACCTGCGATGGCCATTCCTACGGCTGCAGAAAAACCCTGTCCAAGTGAGCCTGTAGACATCTCTATTCCCGGCACCTTGTGCATATTAGGGTGTCCCTGAAACTTGCTTCCTACCTGTCTGAGGCTCATCATCTCGCTTACCTCATAAAAGCCTCTCTCGCCTAGCGCTGCATAGAGCGCAGGAACTGCGTGCCCTTTCGACATTACAAATTTATCTCTATCTGCCTTCTTAGGGTCCTTAGGGTCGATGTTAAGCACCTCAAAATAAAGAGTTGCAAGAATATCTGCCGATGACAGCGAACCGCCCGGATGACCTGACTTAGCGGCATGAATAGCCTTTAAAGCATTGATTCTGATTTTGCGCGCCTTTTCAGCGAGCTCAGCATAGTTGATAGTATTCACCATATCCTCCTACAATGAAAATTTGAAACTAATTAAACCAATTTGTTGATATTTAAATAGAAATAGCTTGTAGCTTCATTTCTATATTATTGCTTATATTTGTGTAGTATGCTTACGTCGTCACCCGTGTACCTCTAAATCTTAAGTACCAACCTCGCCATCGAGAAATATGTTCCTAGCGCTACCATGTCAGTGAGCGATGCCATCATCGGTCCAGCGATAAGCGCAGGGTCGATTCCTATTTTCTTGGCAATCATTGGAAGTATCGCACCGATGCATTTTGCAATAACTACGATCATCACCATCGAAAAGCATACCGTTAAAGCTACCATAGAGCCGTTATGGTCAAACGCCACTATTCGCATGTAATTTAGCACGCTTACACATATGCCGACGATAATCCCTATACGGAATTCTTTCCATAAAACCCTCGCTATATCCGAGAGTTCGAGGTCACCCATCGCCATACTGGTAATGATTACCGTAGATGACTGTGTTCCTGAGTTACCACCAGTTCCCATCAGCATCGGCATATACGAAACCAATGCGATTACTGCTGAGAGCGATTTCTCAAAGCTTGCAATCATCCCACCTGTAAATACGTATGACACCATGAGCACAAGCAGCCACGGAAGCCTTGCTTTGACGTGCATGAGAACGGATGTATCGAGATAATCTTTGTCGGTGTTATCTATGACACCTCCCATACGCTCCATGTCCTCAGTATTCTCTTCTTCGATTACGTCAAGTATGTCGTCAAAGGTGATGATTCCGACTAGTCTATCTTCGTTGTCAACTACAGGAATTGCGATGAATCCGTATTTCTTAAATAGCTCAGATACTTCTTCCTGGTCATCATCAACATGAGCGAAGATAATATCTTCCTTCATAATGTCGGAAACCTTGGTATTCTCATCTGCGAGCACCAAGCTCCTGAGCGAAACTACTCCGACTAGCTTACGACCACCATCGAGAACGTAGCAGGAGTAAATCGTCTCTGAATTCATTCCCACATCACGAATGTGATCAAGAGCCTCACGCTTAGTCATATTCTTGCGCAAATTTATATAATCCGGAGTCATCAGCGAGCCGGCGCTATACTCCTTGTACATAAGGAATGTATTTATCTGTCTACGCTCGTTCTTAGGCGTCTTATCTAAAATCTTATCTACGATGTTGGCTGGAAGTTCTTCGAGCACGTCTATCATGTCGTCGAAGTCCAGAGCATCGATTATGTATTTGATCTCGGGATCAGTGATAATGTTGATAATCTCAACCTGATCGTCAACATCAAAGTGTGCGAATACCTCAACTGATATATCTTTTGGAAGTGTGCGAAACAGTATGACAGCACTCTGCATGTCATACTTTCTCATTACCTCTTCAAGGAGCTCCATGATATCAACTGCATTGAACTTCAGTAGTTCATCTCTGCAGCGGAAATATTTCTTTTCCTCGAGGAGTTCGAATATTTTTTCTCTGCTTTCTTCGAAAGCTTGTTCCTGGTCAATTAGATTTGTGCTTTCCATTGGCCCTCCTCCGCTTTCTAAAATTTAGTATTGCAACTATTTATTATATATCTAAATAGCGTTTACGATAACCCCTAATATCCTAGCATCGTACGAATTTCATCTTCTGTTATGATTTTTACACCGAGTTCTGCAGCTGCCTTGTTCTTTGAAGAGCCTGATTCAGGGTTGTTTGTCACTAGATAGCTAGTATTTTTACTCACACTTCCAGCCACTTTTCCGCCTTTAGCTTCGATTTCCTTCTTGAGCTCAGTTCGGCTCTTGTAGTGCTCTAGACTGCCTGTGATAACGAAGATATCACCCGATAGCTCCGTTCCAACTGCCTCGTAGCTCTCATCTATGTCGAGTTCACCCACGAGATCTGTAACCACATCTCTGTTGTGCTCATCTGCAAAAAAATCCTCGTAGTCTCTAGCCATGACCTCGCCGATGCCGTCGATTGTTATCAGCTCATCGTAAGTGAGCGATGATATCTTATCCCACTTATTTTCATACGACTTAGCAATCTGTGTAGCAGTAGTTACCCCCACTCCTGGAATTCCGATAGCCGCAAGGATTCTCGCCGGCACTGTGTGACGCGCCTTCTCG
>NZ_CALHTQ010000155.1 GCF_938039775.1 uncultured Mogibacterium sp.
TGTGCTGCCAAGGTCTTATTGTGCGAAATTATCAGTGTCGGTTTCTGCACCTTCTCGATAATCTTTGCCATCGTATAAGTCTTGCCAGATCCAGTAACGCCAAGCAGAGTCTGGAAACGATTTCCAGACTCTATACTCTCAGCGATTTTTTCAACAGCCTGTGGCTGATCACCCATCATTTCAAATGCAGAATGAACTTTGAATTCAGGCATTTTAACCTCGACTTTCTCTTCATGCGAGGAACTTCTTCCACACAATCAACTCACTATCACGTGTTTAATTACTTTCTTATACCGTCTTCTATCAATCTTTCGTCATCATAGAGCATTGGGCAGTCACGAGCTATTTGTTCTATAGTAGCTCTAATATGCTCCATCTCTTCTGAAAATTCTTCGAACGCTGCAGTTGGAACCTTTCTATTTAGGAATAGCTGTTCTATCTCTCTGTTGAATTGAGTGAGCCCATCTGCAAGCTCCAAGAACTTGTTGAACTTGTCAGTTTTACTAGCATTTCTAAATTTAGCTATATCACGCTTTATAAAATCTACTACATCGGTTTCCCCATAGAAAACTCCGAGAAGCATCGGATAAGGTGTTACCCTACGCAGATACATAGCATGGTCACGCCTCAAATCAAGCATGTATTTTATAGTCAGTTCGCCATTTATATCAAACTCATATACATTGATATGGGCCGGCATGTTCTTGATGCTTGTCGCTCCAAGCTGTTTCATCATCATATCGATCATGTCGCTTGCGACTTTATCAGCAGTAAGTGTATTTATCATATTTTTACCCCCAATCAGCGCTAAATTGCATATTTAACTAGCAGGAATACCATCGAGATAAACACTGATCCCAGCATAAATGGCATTCCAACGCGCAGATAGCTCTTAAATGTAATAGGATATCCATGCTTAGTACTTATGTCCGACTGAACGACATTTGCCGAAGCTCCTATCATCGTTCCATTTCCACCAAGGCAAGCGCCTAGTGAGATAGCCCACCATAGAGGTTCTGCATCCATACCGTCTGCCTTGAGAGCTAGAACCAACGGAATCAATGTCGCTATAAACGGTATATTGTTTAAGAATGACGACAGCAGCGCTGATGCCCATAGCAGTATTAGCATCATCATAACCGGATGACCTGCAGTCCTCTCTATTATGACAGCAGCTACCTGCTTGATAACTCCGGTTTCTGTAAGCCCACCAACGACTACGAACAGAGCCATGAAGAATGCAATCGTTGTCCACTCTACATCCTGAATAGCATTATCCACATTTACACCACCTATAAGCAGCATAACTACAGCGGCTGTAAGCGCGATAACGGATGTCTCCATACCAATCTGGTCATGTAATATAAAGCCTAGGATTACCAGTACGATAACAACTACACCCTTGATAAGCAGCGGTTTATCAGTAATCGATTTATCTGGATCAAGGTTCATAATTTTAGATGTATCGAGTCCTTCGACTTCAATTTCCTTTTTGTAAACGAAACGCATCATCACAATCATGAATACTATTACAAGTACCACAGCTACACCCGTATTTTTGAGGAAGTCTACGAATGATAGATTTGCTGCGCTACCGATCATAATATTTGGAGGGTCACCAATGAGTGTTGCCGTACCGCCGATATTAGAAGCGAGAATCTGTGTCATCAGAAATGGCACTGGATTAATCTCTAGCATCTTAGCGATAGCAATAGTCATCGGTCCGACGAGGAGCACCGTCGTAACGTTATCGAG
>NZ_CALHTQ010000156.1 GCF_938039775.1 uncultured Mogibacterium sp.
TGCAGAACCAGCCCTGTTAGAGCAAATAGGGCGATAACGTTAGGGATTACCATCAAAAAGTTAAACATGTCTGAGATCTCCCATACGAGCTCGTTCGAAGCGCATGTACCAATGAATATGAATACTAGCGCAAGTGCGGTGTATACCTTTACAGACTTCTCACCGAACATATAAATCATATTGATTTTTCCAAACATGTTCCATCCCAGAATGGTTGAGAATGCAAAGAAGAATAAGCAAACTGCTACAAATACTGGACCAACCTTATCACCAAATGCCGATGCAAATGCAGTCTGTGCTAGATTTGTCTTATCGATTCCTTTAGGAATAACGCCACTACTTATAGGACCATCTGGCGTGTACATAGTCGATATAACTACGAGCGCATTGAGTGTCAAGATTACGAATGTATCGATGAACACTCCAATCATAGCTACAGTACCCTGCTCATGAGGTGTCTTAACGTTAGCCTGTGCGTGAGCGTGTGGAGTCGAACCCATACCAGCTTCGTTTGAGAATAGACCTCTCTTAGCACCCTGCGAAATAGCAGTCTTGAGAGCCATACCGAAGCCTCCGCCGATGATAGCCTGTGGCTGGAACGCATACTTGAATATCATAGCAAATGTAGCAGGGATATACTGAATACGCATCGCTAGAAGAATCACTCCGCCAAGGATAAAGATTGCCGCCATGATTGGAACTAGCTTCTCAGTTACAGAAGCAAGTCTCTGAGTTCCACCGATGAAGATGCATCCGCAAAGTACAACGAGAACGATACCTACTGTCCATCCTGGTACTCCAAATGCTTTGCTGAATGTAGCACCGATTGAGTTAGACTGAACCATGCAGCCAAAGAAACCGAGTGCCAATGTAATAGCTACTGCAAAGAAACCTGCGAGGAACTTTCCAAAGTCGCCCTTAAATGCAGTTCTGATATAGTAAACAGGACCTCCAAGCACTTCTCCGGATTCGGACTTCTGTCTAGTTTCGATAGCTAGAGTAGCTTCTGCGTAGATTGTAGCCATTCCAAAGAAAGCGATGATCCACATCCAGAATATAGCTCCTGCACCTCCGGTTGCTATAGCTGTAGCAGCTCCGGCTATATTTCCTGTACCTACCTGAGCCGCAATCGCCGTAGCCAATGCCTGAAATGATGACATGCCGTCAGCTCCGGCAGCGCCTTTTTTATTAAAAAGACCTCCAAAGGTTCTTTTCATTCCCTCTCCAAAACCTCTGACCTGTACAAAACCGAGATTAATGGAAAACCAGATTCCTCCTAACACCAAAGCAACAACTAAGATATAACTTGAAAGAAAATTATTTACTGATAAGATAATATCATTTAACCCCTTCAATGTATATTCCTCCTTTATTTTAGCCCTTTATACTGCCGCTTGCCGGCAGTCTTAAAACCTACCTTTGAAAACAGACTATATGCCGCTAAAACATTTTTAGTAACCTGCTGTCTATGCTTACCTCCTTCTTTATAGATAAAGCGGATATTA
>NZ_CALHTQ010000157.1 GCF_938039775.1 uncultured Mogibacterium sp.
TACCGGTGCGCATCTCCACTTCGAGATTCATATTGGAGGAAGTGCAGTTGACCCATGGGGCTATATATTCTAAAAGCAGGGACGATAGATATTAATGAGCAGAAGCAAGAGTAAGAAAAGAGAGCTGAGGTCATCCGTAAGGGTGACCGAGGCTTCTTCGGAGATTAAACCGAGAGCTAGTAAGAAACAAAATAAGAAAAAATCTAGTAGCGGAGGATTTTTTTCAAAACCAGCAAACAGACGCAATGCGATTATTGCGGCTGTGGTTTTGCTGTTGCTCACAGCATCAGTTCGAAATATCGTCAAGCTTGAACTTGAGAATAGAAGGCTAAGAAATAAGCAAAAAGAGCTTATCGAACAACGAAAGGAACTCCAGATAGAACTTAAAAATGTAAATAGCAAAGAATACATAGAAGAGCAGGCGCGAAAGCAGTTAAGGCTCGTAGATCCGGATGAAATATTATTTGTATTCCCTAACGAAAAGGAAAAGGATAATGCGAAAAATAAGTAGTTTGGATAACGGAGAAAAAATCAAGATAAGAGAAGCAATAGTAGTTGAGGGTCGTGATGATATCGCCGCAGTTTCTAAGACCTGTGATGCGCTGATTATTGCGACACATGGATTTGGGATAACTAGAGAGACATGGACGCTAATAGAGAAAGCGTATGACGAGAAGGGAATCATAATCCTTACAGATCCAGACTTCTCTGGTGAGGAGATTAGGCGGAAGCTATCAGTCAAGTTCCCGAATGCACTACAGGCATATCTGCCGAAAGTAGAAGCTACGAAAGCGGATGATATAGGAGTTGAGAATGCTACGCCAGAAGCAATATGGGATGCGCTGATGAAGGTTCATGGCATCACGAAGAGTGACGGACAGAGACATATAACTATGGAAGACCTAAGTGAACTTGAATTAGTAGGTGGGCAAAAGGCCTCGGCACTTCGCGAGTGCGTGGGTGCGGAGCTCGGAATCGGGTATGGAAATGGCAAAGCTTTTCTAAAGAAGCTCAATGGATTCGGAATATCGAGAGATGAGCTCGAGGCTGCGCTGCTTAAAGCAGAGGCAAAGTAAAAACCGTAATAAATTAGAAAACTAGAAACTAAGAAACAGCGGGACAATAAATTGGGAAACAAAGTTAAAAACAAAGGAAAGCGCAGCGCAGGCAGCAGTCGAGCACCGCATGGGTTTAAACATGCGAAGAGCCTCGGCCAGAATTTCCTAAATGACCAAAACGTAATAGACAAAATAGTAGAGGGCAGCGAGATAGATGAGCAGACTCTCGTCGTAGAGATTGGACCTGGAGAAGGCGCACTCACGACAGAGCTTGTAGAAGTCGCTGGTCACGTTATTGCGATTGAACTCGATGACCGGCTGATTCCTATCCTGCGTACCAAGTTCGCACTTCATGATAACTTTGAAGTTATCCATGAGGATGTTCTAAGTGTTGATATAAAGTCAATAGTGAGCGAGAACATGGCAAAGCGTGGACTGACGAAGACAAGGATAGTCGGGAATCTGCCGTATTATATAACGACACCGATAATCACTAAGCTGATTGAATCGGAGGCGGAATTTGAAAGCCTCACTGTTATGATGCAGAAGGAGGTCGGCGACAGAATTGAAGCTGAGCCAGGAACTAAACTAGCGGGAGCGATTACATATGCAGTTCAC
>NZ_CALHTQ010000158.1 GCF_938039775.1 uncultured Mogibacterium sp.
TAGCCATAGCATCCGCCATAACTGTACAGTAAGTGTGTCCTATGTGCAGCTTAGCACTTGGATAGTAAATCGGCGTAGTAATATAAAAAGTACCGTTATTTTCCGTCATCGTATTCCCTTTCATACTCTGTAACTTCTGTCAAACGATTGGTTTAGTATACGCCGTAATCCTCGTCGTCCTCGCCCCAATCAACATCTGACCAATCATCCTCAACAAAGATCTCATCGAAAATCTTCTTGGTAGCGACAACAAGTGTAGCTCCAGCGATTATACCGATACCAGCAATTCGCATGCTGGTCTTAAGCATCTTCTGTCTTCTTGCGATTTTGCCTTCTTCAATTAGAATTGCTTTTTCAGCATCTGTCATACGTCTTCTTCTAACCATTATATCCTCCTTATATCCTCCTTATATCCTCCTTGCCATCTAGCAATATTTACGCATGTTACTTCTCTCGATTATATCTAAATACCTTGTTTTTTTCAAGGCGTTTAGATGTGCACTCCTACATTTAGGCATTTAGAGTGCATCAAAATCAATTTTAAAAAAATATATATCACACATATGAAAAGGCGACAATCATATTCCCATAACAGAACAGATTATCGCCGTGATATCTAGTCATTTTAAATAATAGCTCTAGCCTGCATTTCTCAAAGTGGCTCCGAGAATATTCTTAAGCTTCCCACCTATACAGAATGCAACGTGCAGCTTTATAACATCACCAAGTACGAATGGGAGTATTGTCAGCTGGAGCACTTTCGTGAACGGAATATTATTTCCAAGATGCACACTTTGCACCACATAGAAATACCCTGCGCCGATTACATATATGAGAAGGGTCGCAATCGCAAGGCTCGCGTATCTTCTAACATTTGAACTCGATTCATATGCATCTCCAACAACGTATGCAGCCAATATAAACGCCATGATAAATCCGAAGGTCGGAGCAAATATATACTGAGGACCGCCCTTGAGTCCAGCAAACACAGGAAGTCCAACTAGTCCAGCAATTACATATACTGCAACTGCCATGACACCTAGTCTCTTACCCATAGTTATTCCAATCATCAGCACAACTAGTGACTGTAAGCTTATTGGAACTGGACCAATCGGAATAGCAATTGCGGAACCGATTACCAGCAGTGCCACCGCAAGCCCCACGCTAGTGATACTTCGTGCATCAATACGATGACCATTCTTGTCATGACCTCTTCTAAAATTTCTTTCTGTACCGTAAATATCATTTTTTCTGTCTTGGTTCTTATTCATCTTAACCTTGTCTTTCTTATCAGTTACATGAGGATTTTGCCTGAAACGAACGTCTTCATGCCTGAATCAGTCAAAAGTAAAAGCGCTCCGTCCGCACCGACTCCAGCCAGTGTGCCTTCATAGCGCCTATCTGAATCAAATAATACAGTGGAGCCTTTCGCATATAGGTGTGTGTTTACCTCTAGCTCCATATATTTCATATTGTCCTCATAGCTTTTATTCATATGCGTAAAGAGTTTAATGAGAATGTCCGCAAGTAGCTCGCACCTGTTATATTTAATGCCTTTATAGCCATAGAGGGATGTCATATTGTATAAAATCATCTCATCCTTAGACTGATTTACGTTGATTCCGAAGCCTATTATTAACTTTGCGACTCTTCCATTCTCAATGATTGTCTCACATAGGATTCCCGCCAGCTTCTTATCACCGATATATATATCATTTGGCCATTTCACTTCAGCATCTATTCCGTAATCAGCGAGCGTTTCACGGATTACCGCACCGACAAGCAATGGATATACCAGTGTTTCTGCAGGATTTAGGTCTACCGTCAGCACCAATGTCGCTAATATAGAGTTGTATGGAGAAGACCACCAGTGTGAGGAGTTTTTACCAACCCCCTCATACTGATCCTCAGCCACGATTACCGCTGCTCCAAGCATATCGCTATGCTCCTTAGCGTATTTATTAGTGGAATCGATATTCTCAAAGTATAGATATTGGAACCCCTGAGGCATAATGTCCGCCTGCCCAGTTCTCCTTTCAATCTCAGAAATTACCGCTCCCTCACGCAATCTATCATCGTGCATTAGTCAACCTTATTATCTGAAATGAACCTGTTAACCTCACCCATAAACTCATCACTCATAACCTTTAGAATGTGCTCTAGGTTATCGATTTCCTCTTCAGTAAACCTCTTTGCAAGTCTATCGAGAACTATCGGTATATAACTATTCTTCGCCTTATAATACTTGTGAAATTTCTCTGTCTCCTTAAGAATAAACTCACGTTTATCCTCTTTAGACTGAATTTTTTCTATATAACCCTTCTTCATCAATGAAGAAATTTTGTACGCAACATTAGGCGTTGACATCTCCAAAAACTCCGCCAGCTGACTGACCTTAGGGTTCTTCATTGCATGAATAACCTCTAGTGTAAATGTCTCAGTCGCCGTCAGCTCATTTTCCTTGCTTCCGCCATTTACAAACATATGCTTATACAGGTTCAATTTGAACTTCTCGTATACTTCTGCAAATACCTCTGTAAGCATTTTATAAATCCGCCTTTCTTCGCTATGGGGATTAAAGTTCTGGCGTTCTACATTATGGCAAATGAAATCTCACAAGACATCGCCTTCTCACCGTCAACGAGAATGTAGCCTTCTCCAAATCCAATTTTCCCACTTCTTTTATTGATTGCGCAATGGATTTCCAGCTGATCTCCGGGAACGATTTTCTTATAAAATCTTGCCTTCTTGATTCCTGCGAGAAACGCATTTGCGCCTTTCTCCTGGTCAATCAAAACCGCAACCGCACCGACCTGTCCCACTGCCTCTACTTGAAGAACTCCTGGCATTACAGCCTCTTCCGGGAAATGCCCCTGGAAAAACGGCTCATTGCCACTCACATTTTTAATCCCTACAGCTTTATTCCCCACTTCAAGTTCAATTATCTTATCCACCATGATAAATGGATATCTATGCGGTAGAATATTTCTCACTTCTTCGTGTGTTAATTTCATTCGGTCCACCTCTTTACCACTATTGACGCGTTGTGCCCTCCAAACCCGAGAGAGTTCTTGAGCGCATAGTTAATTTCCGCTTCCTTATACCTATTAACGACAAGGTTGAGATCACATGCGTCATCTGGATATTCATAGTTAATAGTCGGCGGAACTATGCCTGCTTGCATTGAAATGATAGTCATCGCTAGCTCCGTTGATCCTGAAGCTCCGAGCAAGTGTCCGATCTGCGACTTTGAAGAAGAAACGAGAACGTCTCTATAGCCTTCGCCAAAGGCACGCTTAATTGCTGCTGTTTCATATTTGTCATTAAGAGGAGTCGAAGTTCCGTGCGCATTGATATAATCGACATCACTCGTCTTGATTCCAGCATCATCAATTGCCTGAGTCATGGCTAGCGCAGCATATTTACCGTCCTCACAAGGCGCAGTTATGTGGTTTGCGTCGCAAGTATCACTGTAGCCGACAATTTCCGCAAGGATGTTTGCCCCACGCTTAACAGCATGTTCATACTCCTCGAGAACTAGAATTGTCGCACCCTCCCCCATTACGAATCCATCTCTCTTCTTATCGAATGGTATCGATGCTCTATTTGGATTACGAGAGAGAGATAGTGCTTTCATAGAAGTGAATCCACCTACTGAAAGTTCAGTAATAGGAGCCTCACTACCGCCAGCAAACATAATATCTGCATATCCATGCTTAATATGACGATATGCTTCACCAATGGCATTGGTTGCGCTCGAACAAGCTGTAACCGTTGCCTGGCACGAACCATGTGCATTTAGATCTATCGCTATATTACCCGCAGTAAGATTTATGATTGCCATAGGAATATAATACGGAGACACCTTGTCGAATCCACGAGACAGCCCCTTGCTGTGTTCAGACTCGATGGTGCTGATTCCACCGATTCCAGAAGCTACGAAAACCCCCGCTCTTTCTTCTGACAAATATTCTCTTGTTAGATTAGCATTTTCCAAAGCTCTTCTGCCGGCTATTATACCAAATTGAGTGACTCTATCCAATCGCCTCTGTTCCCTTTTATCAAAGTAATCATCAGGATTATAGTCCTTAACCTCTGCAGCTAGCTTAACTGCTCTATCACTCGTATCGAATCTAGTAAGTTCTCCGATTCCGCAACGTGAATTCTTGATACCCTCAAGTACTTCAGAAGCGTTATTCCCAAGCGGTGTAACCATACCGATACCTGTAACCACTACTCTACTCATTATATGTTCATACCCCCATCTACAGAAATTACCTGCCCTGTAATATAACTCGATTCCTCTCCTGCAAGGAATGCAGTCAAGTTAGCAACGTCTCTCGGCGATCCGATAGTTCCAAGCGGGATTCCTGCTTTGATCCTGTCCTTTACGTCGTCTGTCAAATTATCAGTCATAGGTGTCTCGATAAACCCTGGTGCTACAGCATTGACTAGAATGTTTCTCGACGCAAACTCCTTAGCAAAAGACTTTGTCATTCCTATCAAACCAGCTTTTGCAGCAGCATAATTTGCCTGTCCTGCATTGCCGTGTAATCCTATGACTGAAGACATATTGATGATTCTGCCGCTTCTTCTCTTCATCATATGCCTCGACACATACTTGCTGAGATAGAAAGCACCGTTCAGATTAGTCATTATAACATCTTCAAAATCTGCTTCACTCATCTGCATGACGAGTTTATCTCTAGTGATTCCGGCATTGTTAACTAGCACGTCAATCTGTCCCTGTTCCTCTATTACCTCATCAACCATTCTTTTGCAGTCTTCAGAACTTGAAATATCTCCAAGTACAATCTGCACATGACAGCTTTCGTCCGCAAGCTTTTCAGCTAGCTGCTCAATTTGCGGCCTCATTGTACGAACATTGAGTGCCAAGTCAAAGCCTTCGCTCTTCAGTCTCTCTGCGATTGCAGCTCCTATGCCGCCCGCAGCTCCTGTGATAAGCGCTACTTTCTTCGCCATACATCTACTCCTTTTTAATTCCTAAGAATATGAACTATGAGCTTACTCTTCAAGCAGTTCAATTAGGTCATCGTCATTCTTAATTACTTTAACTTCAACATCTTCAAATTCCCTCTGAATGATAGTTGAAAGTACGCCTCCTGGCCCAATTTCAAGAAATTGTGTAACCCCGTCATCAACCATTCCCTTAAAAGTTTTGTAGAGAAGCACTGGGGAAACTATCTGCTCAGATAGAACTTCGCTCATTGGATCTCCTTCGTACTTCTCACCAGAAACATTTGGATAATATGTAACTGATGGTCCATTAAAATAAGTATTTTTAAGAGTTTCTACAAAAGACTCCCTTGCAGGTTCCATAAATGGAGTGTGAAACGCCCCGCTAACTACGAGGGGTTTTGCAAGCTTTCCTATTGATTTTAGATAAACCTTTAGCTCATCAATCGCATCGCCTTCACCTGATACTATAATTTGTCTGCTGCTGTTGATGTTAGCAATATATAGTTTGCCCTTGAACTCAGGGTTATCAGAAACGATTTCTCTAACCTCATCCTCCGTCATCTTGAGTATCGCAAGCATCTTGCTGTTGCTGTTCTCAGAAGCTTTGCCCATCAGGTACCCTCTTTCAGATACGAGCCTAAGGGCCTCCTCCTCCGAAATGATTCCAGATAGCACAAGTGCACTATACTCTCCGAGGCTGAGTCCACAAGTTGCTTCAAGTTCCTCAAGTAACTGAGGCTTATGTGAACGAATAAGCTTTAAAACGGCGAGCTGAAACGCAATCATAATAGGCTGAAGATTATGCGTCTTAGATATATCCTCCATGTTACCATTGAAGGAGATTTCCGTAAGCTCTTTTCCTAGGCTATCGTATATGCCCCTAACCTCAGGATATCTATCGTATAACTTGCTACCCATGCCCACGTACTGAGATCCCTGTCCAGCAAATATAACTGCTAATTTATTCATTGCTTCCCCTGTCTAATTACTTAACGTTGCTCTTTGCCACTTCGTACTCATCCATTAGCTTCTCTAGAAGTTCAGGAACTGAATATAGTCTGTCAAACTGCGCTGCGGTATATCCTGCCATAACGGAACCTTGGTCAACATCTCCATCGTATACAGCCTTTCTAAGCCTGCCTAGAGTGAAGTCTTCGAGTGCGTCCTTATTCTGTTCAGTTCTCTCTAGCTCCTTAAACTCTCTAGTCATAGGGTTTTTAACTAAACGCATCGGTCTACCATTAAGATATCCGATAGAGGTGATGCGGTGAGATTCTGTGTTAAGGAGTAGCTCCTTGTAGTTATCATGCACAGGAACCTCTTTAGTAAATAGAAATGCAGTTCCAATCTGCACGCCCACTGCTCCAAGCACTTCTGCTGCAAGCATCTGTGCTCCAGATCCTATTCCACCACCTGCAATTACAGGCTTCTCGGTTGCATTAGCCACCTGGTAAATAAGCGTCATAGTCGTCATCTCTCCGATATGTCCACCAGCTTCCATGCCCTCTGCGATATATGCAAATACATCAAACTTATCAAGCCTCTTAATCTGTAGCGGTGAAGATACTACTGGCATAATCTTGATACCTGCCGCTAGAAATTTCTCCATATACGGGCCAGGGCTTCCAGCTCCAGCAATTAGATACGGAACTTTAGCTCTGCATACGACATCAACCAGTTCCTCAATGTCTGAACGGAACATTATTAGGTTAACTGCAAATGGCTTGTCAGTAAGCTCTCTACATATCTCGATTTCCTTTTCTAGTACATCCGCCTTCATGCCGCCCGAACCGATCGTTCCGAGCGCACCTGCATTTGATACAGTTGCAGCAAATTTACCGTCTGTGATATTTGCCATTCCACCTTGAATAATAGGATATTTAATATTTAGTAATTTATCTAAGTTCATCTTTACCACTCCATCAGTACTGAATTTACTATTAGTCCCGCTCCAAAGGCTGTGAACAGGACTCTGTCACCTTCTTTGAACCTATCCCTATTCTCGTATAAGAGTGTTGGAATAGATGCCGCAGAAGTATTTCCGCGCTCTCTGATATTCTTGAGCACTTTATCATCGTCTATGCCTGTTCTTTTAGCAAGCTGCTCGAGTATTCTCACATTCGCCTGATGGGCTGCTACATAATCGATGTCAGTTCCCTTTAGACCTGCTCTATCCAAGAGACGCTCAAGCGACTCAGGAACTCTGCTTATCGCAAACTTGAAGACTTCTTGACCATTCATCTGTATAAAGTCGTTGTCATCCATCACGATAACTCGATCATCGCCGAAAGTATTGGCGTCACTAAGCCATAGTTTGTCATTCTTCTCTACTACGATGCCGGCACAGCCATCTCCAAATAGGACCGCAATGCCTCTATCTTCAAAGTCTATGTATCTGCTAACCTGCTCACTGGCAATGAGAATTGCCTCTTCGCCAGGGTTAAGCATACGCTCTGCCATAATCATCGCTGACACAAATCCCGCGCATGCAGCATTGATATCGAGAGAGAAGCAGCTGTTATCAAGGTCTAGTTTCTTGTGAAGCATACCTGCTATCGAAGGAATTCTTATATCGCTCGAAAATGATGCGATTAAAAGTAGCCTGACCTTGTCCTTATCGAATACAAGCTGTTCAGCAAGCTCCTTCGCCATCTCTGAAGGTGTCTCCTCAGTAATGTATCGATTCTCGATTCCCGTACGAGTTACAATCCATTCATCAGTCGTATCTAGTCTATCTTCATAGTACTTATTGCTACGCTTAACGCCCTTGGTTAAACTCTTAATGTCCTTAACTTTAAGTCCCATTTTATCCTCTAATTTCTCTAAATTTATCGTATCTGCGTTCTCTTAGCTCCTCGCCTGTCATCTGCGACATAGCTTCGAGTTCAGTTGAAATCAATTTTCTAAGCTGTGTAAAGTTAACAGTCTCCCCGTTCTCATCGATAATCTCATCGACGATTCCGAAGTCGTATAGATTCTGAGCTGTAATCTTCATTACATCAGCGGCTTTATCTGCTAAACTAGCATCTTTCCAAAGTATAGATGCGAAGCCTTCAGGAGACAGAATTGAATACACTGCATTTCTAAACATGAATATCTTGTTAGCCACAGAAAGCGCAAGTGCACCTCCAGACCCGCCTTCACCTATCACTACCGCAATCACAGGAACTGTGAGCATCGACATCTTCTCAAGTGAAGATGCAATTGCCTCGAATTGACCTCTTTCCTCTGCCCCTACTCCGGGATAAGCACCAGGAGTGTCGATAAACGTAATTACAGGTCTTCTAAATTTTTCAGCCTGATTCATCAGCCTTATGGCCTTGCGATACCCCTCAGGCATCGGCATACCGAAGTTAGTTTCAACACCCTCTTCGATGCCACGCCCCTTCTGGATTCCGATAAATGTAACTGGTCTGTCCTCGAATGTTCCGATTCCACCGATTATCGTTTTAGAATCCCCGAAGCATCTATCTCCCTTTAGATAAACTATATCTTCAATCAGTCTCTCGATCACTTCCTTGGACCTTAGCCTGTTACTCGACCTAGCTTTTTTAACTATTTCATAAGCATTACTCATATTTGGCTCCAATCTTCACATGGTGCTTGAGCAGCTTAGCAATCTGTCTCCGCTGGCTCTCTCTCTCACAAATCATGTCCACAAATCCACATTCCTCAAGCTTTTCAGCTCTCTGAAACCCTTTTGGCAGCTTCTTTTTTATGGTCTGCTCAATTACACGCGGTCCAGCAAATCCTATAAGTGCGTTCGGCTCAGCGATGATAATGTCTCCGAGAGAAGCAAAGCTTGCTGACACACCGCCCGTAGTAGGATTAGTCAGAACGCTTATATACAGAAGTCCCGCATCTTGGAACTTACCGATAGCAGCACTCGTCTTAGCCATCTGCATAAGAGAGAATATTCCCTCCTGCATCCTAGCACCACCAGAAGCTGAAAATATAATGACTGGAAGCTCATTTCTAATCGCATACTCAAACATTGCAGTCAGTTCCTCACCTACATAAGTACCAAGGCTTCCCATCATGTACTGAAGCTCAAGCACAGCGACTAGCACCGGCTTTCCCTCTATTGTCCCCTTTACGATAGAAATCGCTTCATTTAACCCTGACTTAGCTTCTTCCTTCGCACGCTTTTCAGCATATTTTGGAAATGAAATCGGGTCCTTGAGTTCGCTACCGAAACTAACCTTCTCATACCCTTCATCCATCAGGTATTCGAAGCGCTCCCGTCCGTTCATCTTCATATGATGTCCGCACTCCGGACATATCTTAAGGTGCTCGATGAATTCCCTATAGTCGATTACTGACTTACATCCATCGCACTTAAGAAAGAGGTCTGGTAGCGCTCTTCGAGATTCTCGCCTAACATGATTTTGCTTGTTCCCACCTCTTATGTTCTTGATAGTGGATAATAGATTTTTTCGCTTGCTTAAGCTTCCCATTTTCTGCTATTCTCCCGTTACATGCATGCTTTCCAGAAGCTCAGCTTCCTTATGTGCAACATAGTTTGTATCGATATTTCCAAGGATAAAGTCCTTGTCATATAGTATTGCGAAGATAAATCCGAGGTTAGTCGGAACACCGTCTATAATCGTCTCAGAAACCGCACGTCTAAGCTTTTTTATAGCATCCATTCTAGTATTCCCCTTCACGATGAGCTTTGCCATCATCGAATCGTAGAACGGAAGTATCTTTGCCCCCTGATATAATGCCGTCTCAAATCTCGTATCTAATCCCCCAGGCGGTAGGAAAAAGCTAATCTCCCCACAGCTTGGTCTGAAGTCGTCGTATGGATTCTGAGCATTAACTCTGATCTCAATCGAGTGACCATTCACCTTGACATCCTCTTGCTTCACAGAGAGAGCAAGACCTGAAGCGATTCTAATCTGCTCCTTGATAAGATTGATTCCAGTAACCATCTCGGTTACTGGATATTCAACCTGAATTCTCGTGTTCATCTCCATGAAATAATAGTTGTCGTACTTATCGACGATAAACTCTACTGTTCCCGTGCCTTCATAGCCGCAAGCCTTTGCACACATTACGGCAGACTGATACATCTTTTCCAGTAAAGCCCTATTTGCCCTACTTGGGCTCTCCTCGATAATCTTCTGATTGTTTCTCTGGATGCTGCAGTCTCTCTCAGGTAGATAGACCACATTTCCATGACTGTCAGCAAGAATCTGAATCTCAATATGTCTCGGATTCTCAATTAGCTTCTCAACATAGATGTCGTCATTTGCAAAAGACGCCTTTGCCTCTCGCTTCGTAAGCTCCCAGCCAGCAACGAGGTCTTCACGCTTGTAAATCCTACGCATACCTTTTCCACCGCCACCTGCCGATGCTTTGAGAAGAACTGGATACCCAATCTCATCTGCGATTCGATATAGCTGTTCCTCGTCAGAAATTGCATCATTACATCCAGGTACGACTGGAACGCCACTTTGCTCCATTAGACTTCTAGCCGAGAGCTTGTTGCCCATAAGCTTTATAACTTTTGATGATGGACCGATAAGCTTCAGCCCACAGGCCTCCACCTTTTCAGCAAAATCACCATTTTCAGCAAGGAACCCATATCCGGGATGAATGGCTTCACAACCAGATTCGATAGCAGCCGTCAGTATATTAGCAACATTGAGATATGAAGCTGAACTCTTTCCTGCGCCTATGCAGATAGCCTGGTCAGCCAAATATATTGCAGGCTGCCCCTTGTCTACATCTGAGTAGACAGCAACAGTCTCAACACCCATTTCATTGCAATTTCTCTGTATGCTCAGCGCAATCTCACCACGATTGGCTATTAAGACCTTTCTAATCATTCACCCTTCTCCAGCACAAACATGACCTGATCAAACTCAACAAGCTCTTCGTTCTTGCATTTAATCTCCTCGATTACTCCGTCATAATCAGATCTAATCTCATTCATCATCTTCATTGATTCTAGGATGCAGAGTACATCACCTTTCTTCACTGAATCCCCTACCTTTACGAAAGGAGGCGAGTTAGGATCTTTTGCCGCATAGAAAACTCCGACAATCGGTGATTTTACGACCTCTGTATTAAGAGATGCTGTAGCCCCTTCAGTAGCAGCTGACGATTCTGCTTTAGGCACATCATTTGCTTCTGCTACAGCTACCGTCTGCACAGCCGGCGCCGAAGCAGTAATAACAGGCTGCAGAGAAACTGCAGGTGATACTGCTTCGGACACAGGCACTGATGGCACTGCACATACAGATGATCCCTTCTTAAGAGTCAGGGCATAATCTGAAATCTTAATTTCAAGGTAGTCACTGCGACTCTGGTCAAATACTCTAACCAGCCTCTCGGTGAGTTGTAAATATTTTTCCATGATTAGTTACCACTGTTTGCAAAGTTTAGTACATCAGCAATAGTCTTGCATTCAGGGAACTTCTCTTCAGGAATAGAAACCCCATGAGCCTCTTCCATCATCATTGAAAGCTCAACAGCATCTAGAGAGTCTAGCTTTAGATCTTCCTGAAGATCTGCTGTCTCAGTTACCTTATCCTCACTAACACCAAAATTCTCGCAAATTAGTTCCTTTAGCTGTTCAAAAGTCATATCGTTTACTCCTTTTTCTCATTCTCTGTGTTGGATAAAATATTTTAGTTAAATAATTTTATCTATTATTTTTTTACTATTTTATTTCTATTTCCTCTCCACGTCAAGTGAATGTTTTGTGTGCAATTCTATGCAAATGTCAAAAACAGCTAAATTCCAACGATTAAGCGGCTATTGTTCAAATCAAAAAACGCAAAAAAGGAAAGATGGCTGATATTCAGCCATCTTTCCTCATACCTTATGGATTTATCAATAAGCGCCCATTACCTGGCGTCAAATGATTTACTTTCTAGCTTCAGCACCAATATCAAGACCAGTCTTGAAAGCCTTGTCATTTAGAGGAATTACCTTTGGCTTGTGCTCAAACTTGTGGTGAATTCCATCGTAAATAACCTGCTCCGGTACTGCATTTGAATATCCGATATAAGCTCCTAGCATGATGATGTTAAGAACCCTTGGGTTACCCATCTCGAGAGCCATTTCTGTAACTGGAACAGATACAACAGTGATGTCATCTCTCTCGATTGGATCCTTTACGATTGAGCTGTTAATAAACAGTGTACCACCCTTCTTAAGAGTAGGAAGGAACTTGTGTAGTGAAGGTCCGTTCATTACTACAAGGTCATCTACACTGTTAGATACAGGTGCACCGATTTCATCGTCAGAAATTACAACGTAGCAGTTAGCTGTACCACCTCTCATAGCTGCGCCATAAGAAGGGAAGAATGTTACGTTTAGGTCTGTTGACTGACATGTAGCTTCAGAAAGAAGCTTTCCCATGGTCATTACACCCTGTCCACCGAATCCGGCAATCATCAAATTTCTTTCCATTCTAAACCTCCCTATTTAGCTTCTGCGCCCTTGTCTCTAACGAGACCTAGAGGGTACTCATCAAACATATCCTTCTCGAGGAACTTGAGCGAATCAAGTGTGCTCATTCCCCAGTTAGTTGGGCAAGATGTAACAATCTCTATGAGAGAGAAGCCCTTACCTTCTAGCTGATACTGGAACGCCTTCTTGATTGCCTTACGAGCCTTGATTACGTTCTGAGGAGTGTTGCAAGAAACTCTTTCTAGATAGTAAGGAGCTGTTAGCTGGTTGAGAATCTCAACGATGTGCATTGGGTATCCGTGAACCTCTGGCTCTCTACCTTCTGGTGCAGTTGTAGAGTTCATACCAATAAGAGTTGTTGGAGCCATCTGTCCACCAGTCATACCGTAAATTCCGTTGTTAACGAAGATTACTGTGAAGTTCTCACCTCTGTTTGCAGCTGACATAGTCTCTGCAAGTCCAATGGAAGCAAGGTCTCCGTCACCCTGGTAAGTGTAAACCAGTGAGTCAGGGGATGATCTCTTGATTCCTGTAGCTACAGCGCAAGCTCTTCCGTGAGCAGCGATTGTAGCGTCGTGAGCAACGTAGAACTGACCGAGTCCGCAGCAACCTACACCCTCAACTCTAACGAGCTTATCGAGTTTTCCTAGTTCTTCTGCCGCTTCACCGATTAGCTTATGCACTGTACCATGCATGCATCCCGGACAGAATCCGGATACTGTATCAGGAAGAATTCCCTTAGTTCTTGAATAAACTTTTGACATCTATAGTACCTCCTTAATCAGTTCACGAGCAGCTTCCATTACCTGATCATTAGTCAGAAGCTGACCACCGGATCTTAGGCACTCCTTGATAACTGTTCTGCCCTTAACTGCATGATCCACATCCCATCTCATCTGAGCAGGAATGGACATCTCAACATTGAGAATACCCTTTATTCTGTTGAAGTCTAGGTTCTCAAATGCTTCATATGGGAATGGAGAAAGCTTGATAGGTCTGATCATACCAATCTTAACTCCTTCTTTTCTGAGCTCTCTTACGACAACCTTTCCGATACGAGCGGAGATTCCGTATGCTGCGATTAGAATCTCAGCATCCTCTGTCTCTAGCTCCTCGTACTCAACGTCCTTATCCCAAGTTCTGTAGAGCTTATCTGCTTCGATATTAACAGCTTCCTGTCCTGTTCCAACTGACCCAGGTCTGCAGAATGCGTTCTCACCAACTGGGTGACCTACGATAGCTCTGTAGTTAAATGCATCTCTCAACTCTGCGATTTCTTCTGGTGTCTTCATTGGAGGTAGAACTACTGGCTCCATGATTGTTCCCATAACTCCATCTGTGAGGATGAGAACTGGGTTCTGGTCTCTTTCAGCATAGTCAAATGCCTTATATACCATGTCTACACACTCCTGCACAGTTGCTGGAGCAAGAACGATCATTCTGAAACCACCGTTTCCGGAAGCCTTAGTTGCCTGTAGATAGTCCTGCTGGGCAGGCTGAATAGCACCGATTCCAGGGCCACCTCTCTGCACGTTTACATATACTGCTGGTAGTCTAGCAGATGCGCAGAAGGAGATTCCCTCTGAGTACAAACTGATTCCGCAGCTAGATGAAGAGCTCATCGCTCTAATTCCAGTCGAAACAGCACCGTAAAGCATGTTTACAGATGCAACCTCGGACTCACCCTGTACAAAGCTTCCACCTACTTCTGGCATTCTTCTTGCCATATACTCAGGAATTTCGTTCTGTGGTGTGATTGGATAACCAGCAAAGAAACGACATCCTGCTCTTACAGCTGCCTCTGCAATCGCTTCGCAGCCTTTCATAAATACACGTTCTGCCATATTGGTCCTCCTTACTAATCTCTCCAAACCTCGATACAATCCTCTGGACACATCTGTGCACACATTGCACAACCGATGCAAGCCTCTGGTGTAGCTGCAACTGAATAAGGGTAACCCTTAGAGTTAACATTCTCACCGATAACGAGGACTTTCTTTGGACATGAAATCACGCAATACTGGCACGACTTGCAAGCCTCAGCATTGATTTCAACTCTACCTTTAGCCATCAACATTACCTCCTTAAATAAAATGTTTTAGCGATCAACCCACGAATAAGTCAGGAACAACTCGATTGGGAACAGATGTCTGTCAGTCATACCTTTGACTTCATCATAAATCTCATCCCTAACAACGAAACTGCCTACAGTAACTATTCCGCCAAGCATCTCGTCGAGCTTACCCAGTCCTTCCATGAATTCTTCAGCACTCGTCTGGTAACCTAGGTTAGGGTTACCAAGAATGTAGATGCGATTCAGCCTAGCCGCGGTGACAATGTCGCTCATGGTCTCATCAATCGACTTTAGACTCTTGGTCCAAGGTCTGTAAGGATTGATGACATAAACCGGAACAGTATTATCATCCTTAAGCAAGTGTGAGTACACCCCTACAACCCTCGCTGCATTGTGTCCACCTCCGATATCAAGAATCGTGTAAACGTCCTTGTCCATCAGCGACTCCGCAACACCACCGACTACAGTCGGAGCATCGAGAAATTGCATCTGATAATTTATCTCTACACCCTTATGGGCGAATGCATCCTTCATATCTCTGGAGCGATACAGCGGCTTGCTCTGGTCCATGTCGAATACCTGAACCTTGGCACCAGTTTGCGCTGCAATCTTTGCGGCCACATTGAGAACTATCTCACTCTTGCCACTTCCAGCCTCTCCTATAAAGAGGAAATTCTTCTTCTCTGTAAGAAGATCTCCGAAATTCTTATCCATCTCGTAGAAAATACTCATCCCACTACCTCATCCACAAAATTTTTCATTTATCGAGCATGCAGCAGAGTCTTTAACATAAAGCAAAGACTATAATTGATGCTCTGTACTAACTATCTAAATAAATTCTCGCATTCAGAAGCAGTGTCTTGAAGTCTAGGAATTACGGAGTATAGACTTCTGAGCATCCTCTCCTTATATCCACTGACACTTATTGCACATATAGCCGTACCATCAGATGACAGCACTGGCGCAGCTACACATACAAGGCCTTCTGTAACCTCTTCCATATCGTAAGCGAGTTTCTCCTCTTTGACCTCTTCAAGGAGCATCTTGTACTCCTCCTTATCGATGATACTCTTGTCAGTTAGGCGAACGTAATCGATATCTTCAACCAACTTGTCAGACTCTCCTGAAAAAGCTGTCAGCACCTTTCCTGCCGCTGTCAGGTTCAGACTCATCATCTCCTCTGAGCTAACCACTACGGCAATCCCTGTATAAGGGTTCTTACGAATAGCGATATATGACTTTAGCCCCTCACGCACCGAGACCGTAACCGCAAGACCGCACTTTCTACAAAGTCTAGCTATCGGCTCATCGAGCATATTGACTATCTGCTTCTGTATATTAGTATTTCGACTTAAGGTGAACACTCTATCAGTCAGATAATAACCACCATCGATCTTATCCTTATAGATGTACTTCATCTCCTCAAGCGAATTGAGAATTCTGCTTATCGCAGCGTTGGAAAGTCCAGTCTGCTGCGCTATAGACGTTAGAGTAAGGCGGCTCTGAGATTGGTATAAATCCAGTACCTTCAACGCTTTCTCAAGTGAACTATTACGCTCTGCCATGGTCTCTTCCTTTCACTACTATCTCACAATTCAAAATATACTCTCAGGGGTGAAGTTAGTCAACATTAACAAGCTAATTTTTTCCGTATTTCGAGCAACTAATTCGTTATACGGAAAATATTGGTTGATTTGTTTTTAGTTTTTCATAGTATGCTTTTTAGTTCAGCGATTGATATTGACACTGCAAATTTCTTATAAGACAATAGTAACACTATGAAAATTTTAAGTATTAGCACGCAAAAGCCGCACTCAACTGGTAGCGGTGTATATCTAACTGAGCTCGTCAAATCTTTTGACAGAGCTGGTCATGAGCAGGCCGTAGTTGCAGGTGTATACAAGGAAGATACGTTCGAGTTCCCTGAAGCAGTCAGCACCTACCCTGTTTACTATTCGCACGGAGATTCTATCGGTGATTTACCGTATGAGGTTCTAGGCATGTCCGATGTTATGCCTTATCCTTCTACTTTATATAATTCACTAACTGAAGATATGGCGGATATGCTTTATATGGCATTTGGTAAGGCTATTGGTAAGGCTATCAAAGGTCTCAATCCAGATGTCATCCTTTGCCACCACCTATTCCTTCTCACATCTATGCTTCCATCGATTGTTAAGGAATTTGCAGCCGATTCATTTCATGGCAAAATCTATGGTATCTCGCACGGCTCCGACCTTAGACAGTTTCAGAACTGTCCGTTTAGGCATGAAGCTGTAATAGATGGTATGAAGCAGCTAGATGGAGTATTCGCTCTTCATGAGGAGCAAAAGTCCCAGATTAGCGAGCTTTACGATATATCTGACGATAAGATTAAGGTTATTGGTACTGGATATAATTCACAGATATTTAAAATGGTTGAAGATACAGATAAGCCGCTGTCAGATGATCCGTATAAGATCATCTATGCCGGCAAGCTCAGTACGGCTAAGGGAATTTTTCCGCTTGTTGAAGTGCTGACTGAGCTGGATAAAGATAGCGAAATTCCCGCTTTTGAGATGCTGCTTGCCGGCGGCTGTCAGGAGGAGGGAATCGCGCGCCTCCTCGCGGGGAAGCCAGCGCTCCGCGCTGGCGACGCAGGCGAGCTCGCTGCACTGCCATTCAGAGCCAGCTACCTCGGCATGCTATCCCAGACCGAGCTCGCTGCGGCCTTCAGAGCTAGCGATATATTCGTACTCCCTTCTTACTATGAAGGCCTTCCCCTCGTTCTAATCGAGGCGATGGCATCGGGCGCGATTCCCGTCTGCACCAGCCTGCCAGGTATACAGAGCTGGCTGGCCAGCAAAATTGTTTCCGACAATACCGTCTTGGTGGAGCCGCCAGAGATGAAGGCGCCAGGCGAACCATTTGAGGCAGAGATTCCAGCATTTGAGCAGCGGCTCAAGGATGGTATAGTTTCAGCCTTAAAGCTCGCACAGGATAAGAGGCATAGCCCTGATTACGTATACCCTGATACTAGCAAAGCATCATGGGACGGAGTTACGGAAACTATACTGAAATATGTATAACTTTCCTTTTTCTCTCCACATTCAAAATCACATTAGATGCTATAATTTAGCCATAATATCGATGGGTATTTAGAGCCCATTTTGCATTTTAGGAATTTATGAATATTGAGATTATTGGTAGTGCAGCTCGTTTTGACCGATTCGGCTGCACTACTCTAATACTAATAGTTTAGAGAGGAACTGATATGAACGAACTACAGGCGAGGGAACTTATAGTTAAGTATGCCTCCGACTTTACAGATAGATACACCAAGGCATACGGCTCAATTATTGCAAGAGTTGATGATGAAACATACCTAATGTCGAGACCCGGCTTAGTTCTGGATACAATTAAGGATTCAGATTTACAGCTTTATGACATGAACTCTGGTGATGTCGGCAAGATACTGAGCACGAGACGTGACATCAACATTATGATTTTTGCATGTACAGAGCCTGCAGCACTTTTTTCAAAAGACGCTAATTCACTTAAGCCAGCTCTCTATGATCTTGCAGGCATCGTTGGAACTGACATTAAAATCGCTGAAGACACCACCTCTAAAGCCCTTCTAGCAGCTCTTAAGGACAGAGCCGGGTGCCTGGTTCGTGGCAAGGGTATATTTAGCGCAAGCGATAATATGAAAGATGCAATTTCGATTATTAAGATCATAGAGAAGAGCATCGAAGCGGAGATATACGGTGATAAAATCGGTGGTATAAAGCACCTTACAGACGAAGAGGCTCTACGCACACACCAGATGCACAATCATCTGTATTCCAATGTAAATTCTGAGAAACATGTTGATTTTGTCAATATCTCAACTGATGAATTAGACATTCGTAATAACATGATTGATTGCACTAATAAGCTCAAGGACTTGGGACTTTTTCACGGCTCATGGGGAAACCTATCTGTTAGACTCAATGACCATGAGATGCTAATTACCCCTTCGGCGATGGAGTACAACAATATCCGTGCTGAGGATATCGTAAAGGTAGATATTAACACACTAGCATTTGACCACATCCAGCGAGTACCTTCGAGTGAGTTCGACTTACATGCTGCGATTTATAGAGAGCATCCTGATTGGAATGCGATAATCCGCACACACTCACATGGACTCTCTGTATTTGCAGCTGCTCAGGTAGGCTTTAAGATTACAGACCCTGCCCTTCGCCAGCTACTAGGAGATGTCAGTGCAAGTGAACACGTAGAACCACATACACCTGAGTTTATCGAAAGCATCCTTAAAGAGCTAAAGCACAACAATATATGTGTAATCGCTAATAGAGGTCCTATCTTCTGTGCTACTAGCCTTGAGAATGCTATAGTCATGGCGGATACCATCGAAGATACCGCATGCAACATGCTCGGATATAACGAATCGCTTCTCAAATCCGAGGAGAACTAAACAAGAAATTATGGCATGCATCTGATGCATGTCATTTTATCTGCAGCAAATCATATACAGGTGAATTTTTATCAAAACGACTTAACATTATGGAGGAACAAAATGAGTTGGATTAAAACAAAAGATGAAAGGCAACACTATACTAAACCATCTGTAGCTAATGGACCTGGTCACATGATCACGACGCAGATTATCGACTGCGACGAGGAGCTTCTTGGCAAAGGAAGACTCTTTAAGGAAATCATACTCGAGAAAGACTGTGGCGTCGGCTACCACATTCACGAGGGAGATGCAGAGATCTATGTAATCCAAAGCGGCGAGGCCGAATATAACGATAATGGAGATATTAAGACTGTGCACGCAGGTGATGTCACGTTTACTGGACCTGGCGAGGGACATAGTCTGACCAACAAGAAGGATGAGCCAGTAAAATTCGTTGCCCTCATCATCTATGAATAGATTTTATAGAAATCCATTGCTGGAATTAGGCGAGTGTTAAGCTTAATTCCATTTTTATTTGCGAGAATGCTTGTTGTAAAGTAGCTCTCAAGTTGTTATAATCTCACGGGCAGATTACTGCGCGGATATCATCGTAGCATACCGCACGATAGAGACTCCATAGAACAGTGCCTGCCTGCAAATCATTTCTTCGGGGTAACCCGGCTCATCGCTGTATCCTTACGGAACGGCAGAAGGAGGTTAATATGAAGGATAAATTATCCAACCCTAAATTTCTTGCGCAATTAGCGCTTCTCGTCGCAGTTGAACTTGTCATGAAGATTACAGGGCTTGGCAGTGTGCCGATCGGTCCAATCTACATGTCATTTCTCACACTTCCAGTCGCTATCGGGGCGATACTAATGGGACCACTCGCTGGAGCCATACTCGGCGGAGTCTTCGGCATCGCAAGCTTTATAGATGCTGTTTCAGGCGCATCTGCAATGGGCGGAGTTTTATTTCAAGTCGCACCATTTAAGACATTTGTACTATGCGTTATCACAAGAATCCTCATGGGGTTCTTAGCCGGCGTAGCATTCAAGATTGTTAATAAAATCTTCAGAGGACACACTCTTGCATACTCAATTGGAGCAATCAGTGCTTCCTTGCTCAACACATTATTCTTCATGGGATTTCTAGTCATTGCATTCTACGACACAGACTATATCCAGAAACTGGCTCATACGATTGGTGCTACCAATCCGCTTACTTTCGTAATTACACTCGTTGGCCTTCAGGGCTTAATCGAAGCTGTAACTTGCTGTATTCTCGGAACAGTAGTCTCTAAGGCACTAGCAAAGCATCTCGATCGTAAGATGTCTTAAAAATACAGACTTGAGCTTCCCATTAATCTAGTGACTTTATTATACCCTTATGCATGTACCAATAAGTAAATCTAGCCACGCAAGCATATATTGCATTGCGTGGCTTTCTTACATAGCAAGAGCAGACCTCCAAGATTCGCTCCTGAAGATCCGCTCATCCTATTTAAATTGAGTTTTGACTCCCAAGCTATTAATACTAGCTCACTTTTCTTCTTCTAAAGTAACTAACACCAGTAAGTATTGCACCAGACACACCCAAAAGGAGTACATATAACATTATATCTGCATCATCGCCCGTCTTAGGCGTCTTAGTCTTCTTTACAACCTTTACTGTCTTTCCAGGGTTGCTTGGTGTAGTATTCTCGGCAGCCTTATTCACCTTAAAAGTGTATGAAATCAAGTTAGGTTTATCCTGTGGTGCCGCTGCATCTCTTCCTGAATTAGACTGTTTAGCAGCAAAGAAATAGGCAGCTCTTACATCATCTGAACCCGTACCAGTCTTCTTCTTTGCTACCTCCATGGAATCTGTTACAAGTTCATCTTGTACACCAACAACACTTCCGGTGATAGTTATGTTCTCATTTACAGCAGCCTCACTATTGACCAAAAGCCCTTCAACACTTATTTTTACATTACTAATCGTTTTTAGGTAAGCATAATAGTCTCTAGCAGGCAAATATCCACTCTCACTTAATGAAGGGTGTACTCTAATTATGAGTTTGTCACCATCTCTTTCTGCTTTCTTAAATTTGAGAGAATTTAAACCATCAACTCTAAACTTTAAATCATTAACATCAGGAACTGTAATACCTCTAGGTATATTGATAATAAATACCAATTCTGAATCAGTAGCTATATAAGCTTCCGTTCCATGAGTTTTCCATGCCGTGCCCTTTGAGTGTCCATTAATATCCCCCCACAACCTGCTATTTTGCCATTTGCTAAGATTACCTAAATTAACCGAAAAATCAAGATTTAATTTATCTCCAATTGCATGTGTCCCTATAGCGGCATTTTCAGTATTATTGTTAACAGATATATCACCATATACATTTAATTGATCTCTGTCTTTAATAAAATCAGAATCAAACTTGAAATTAAATGGATTATGATATTTATTATCTTGATAATTCGGATCACCATTAGGTCCCTCGTTATCCTGTAACTCTGGTTTGGATATATATTCATACATATCCATTCCCGCTACATATGTTAATGTATTAAAATTCTTGTATATACCAGTACTAGGAGAATCCCCACCTCGTGCCAAATCAAAATTTTTAAGAACACTATCTTGCAATTTCATTAGGTATTTAGGATACACCCCACCATCAACATAACTGCTTTTCTCTAAATCTGCCCAATAGTTTTCAGCAATGGCTGTATCTGCGTCAGGAGCTTCTTCATCATCTGCATATACTAACCCGGAAAAGAACACTGTTATACAAATCATAAATGCTATGAATAGTGAAAAGCATTTTTTTATTCTTGAATTTACAACTCCCATTAACTCCACTTTTCCTTTCTTAATAAATAATATTTGTGAATACAACATCATTACTTTATCATATATATATATATATTCTGGATTGTACTTTTAAAGTACAAGAAAGGAACGCCTCTATTATTTAGTTTCAAACGGTTATATCACCCTTATTGCGAGCTATTGACCTGCATAGGTACACAAACGGTGTATCGCAGAGACTAGTCACGATATAGATTATATAAGTCGAGAATATAAGCGTTATTACAGTCTTGGTATCATATACTCCTGCAAATGCAAATACCGTATACAGTGCAGAGTTCACTAGCTGAGAGATTAGTGTTGAACCGTTATTTCTCAGCCATAGGAATTTCTCCTTATCACCGAATCTCTTGTTAGTGAATCCCCACCACTTGTGATATAGCCACACATCGAAGTACTGAACGATTACGTATACCGCAAGACTTGCGAACATCAGCCTTGGTGTATTTGAAAATATTTCTCTGATAGCAGGCGATGCAAAGTCATTAGCGCTAGGCGAATACAGAAGCCAAGATGAACTGATAACGACGAAGGCAACGGAAGTCGCAACACCGAGGTGCACGGCTTTATGCGCATCTTTTTTACCGTAGATCTCGCTTGCGATATCGGTAACTAGGAAGGTGGTCGCAAAGAGGACGTTTCCAAGCGTCATCTCCATACCGAACGCCTTGACGAGAATAAGAACTTCAATATTAGCTGTAATAGTTGCGAGAACTGTCCATAGGTATAATCCGTCTCTACCTAGGAACTTGTACATTAGCACCACGGCGCTGTACTCAACTATCAGTGTGATAATTAGCAGTAATTCATTACTCATTGTGTTTTTGCCTGGGTTCTTTTCTCCCAAGCTCTCCTTTCCATAATTAAAAGTCTAGAAGACATACATAGTGTTCTTGCATCTCACGTCACCATCCGTAGTAATCCCATAACGAAAATCAGCAAAATAAATAGCCGACGTAAAACAAAACGCCGGCTTACTTTCGTATTCCTAGTACCCGTAGTTTTGATAAAGCAGGATGGTTTCGAACTGCTGTATAAAATTGTCTCTGTAATTAACTTACATGTTTAAGAATGCAAAAGCTTCTTCCTCACTTGCAAAAGTGATTATAGTGAGTAGCACAAGCACTGCCGCCCACACAAAGAGTGCCAATAATAGAATCCACTTCAAAGGCTTATTAGCCCTGGCTCTATAGCACACATAACCGAATAGCACAAAGATAACTAGTATCGCCGCCCATACTATGGCATTAGCGTGTGGCACAAAATATTGTTCTGCGAATTTTTCAATAGGCGCAGGCAATCTCATCGCAATCTCCTTTCGAAACCTTTTTTTCTTAACCCTTATATTTTAGACTAATAGCTCACCTTTAGGCAAGACTTTCTTGAGTGTTCTTTTATATGCAAAAACCATCATAGCAGCTGTAATCGCCCAGCTCACTGGGTAAACGAGCATAAGGTTGAACCATGTCGGATATAATTTAAAAAAAGTGTAAACCCATATAATTCTAACTCCACATACACCTATGAGAGTTACTATCGCAGGACTCAGTGAATATCCGTAGCCTCTCATGCCGCCAGACATCGTTTCTATCGTCGAGTTCAGAACTTCGGCAACCATAAGTATCACGAGCCTCTCATAGCCGAACCTTATAACTGTCATGTCGTCGTTAAATATTCCCAGAACCTCTCTTCCGAACACAATCATGACAGCACCAAATACTATCATTGAAATCCAGTTAAGAATCTGCGTCTGTTTGACTATGTCCTTACATCTCTGGTAATTGGCAGCACCATGATTCTGCCCAACGAATGTAACTGCGGCCTGTCCAAATGCATTTGAGATGAAGTACGCCATAATTTCGATATTAAACGACGCTGTCGCACCCGCCATTGCATCAGTGCCAAGACTATTGATAGCTGACTGTATTAGAAGATTGGATATCGAGAATACCATGCCCTGCATTCCAGATGGCACACCTATTTTGAGGATGCTTTTAGTTATTCTTATGTCTATTTTGAGTTCACTTAGGCGGATACGAACTAACCCTTCGTGCCTTTTGAGATAATAGAATAGAAGCGCTGCACTAAGGGCATCGGCTAATACCGTTGCAAGTGCTACTCCTTCAACATCCATTCTCATTACCACTACAAAGAATATATTAAGAGCCACGTTTACGACTCCAGAAAAAGCGAGACATATTAGCGGGGTTCTTGTATCACCTTGACTCCTAAATATCGCTGATTCAAAGTCATATAGCATTATAAACGGCATTCCCCCGAACAGTATTCTGAGATACCTAACTGAGAGAGGTGCAATCTCCTCTGGCACGCCGAGTATTTCGACGATTGGATTTGCAATTATATTACCAACTATAGCTATTGTGATACCGCTCAGAAGCGCTAATATTACGGCTGTATGAGCCGCTCTGCCCACACCTTCCTTATCCTGTGCACCTGTAAACCTCGCCATAATTACATTGGCCCCGACAGAAATGCCTATAAACATATTTATCATCAGGCCGAGAACAGGCGAGTTACTTCCTACTGCAGCCATTGAGTTTTTGCCAACAAAAGTTCCAAGTACAGCTACGTCAGCTGCACTGAAGAGTTGCTGTAGAACACTTGTAAGCGCTAACGGTAGTGCAAAAATTAAGACCTTCCTCCATATGCTGCCATGGAGGAGGTCGCTCATATCATTAGATTTTGTTTTATTCATATTTTACTTATCCTTTTTAGTATCAAGACACTCTTCACAGGTGCCATAGAATACTGTTCGAAATGGATCGATTTTAAACCCATGTTCATCACTCATGTGATGCTCAATGTCCTTAATCATATCGCAATGAACATGAATAAGCTTACCGCACCCTTCACACTTACAGTGGTATGCACTGACAGTCTCATGTGGCGCTCCATCACCGACATACTCAAAACATGCTGCACCATTCGTTCCGACCGCATACTTACTCACAATACCATCATCGAGCATACGCTGTAGATGACGATATAAGGTTGTTACTCCAATTGCTTTATCTTTACCAGCAAAATGCATGTATAACTCATTGACCGTAAAGTGCTGTCCTGGTATAGACGAAATATATTCAACGAGTTCATCGTACTGTTTTGTCTTGTATCTCTTCTTCGATTCCATTTTGACCTCAATTAAAATTCAAGAAAATGGTTTTCAACTCTTAAGAATTGAAAACCATTTTTATTCTATGCTATATTACTCTTTAAGTCAAACCGAGACTTATCAACAAGACCTACTGTCTGAATTTAAGTACGCGCATCGAGTTAATTATGCAAATGATGCTCACTCCAACATCACCAAATACCGCAACCCACATCGACGCAAGTCCAAAGGCAGATAGTATAAGGATGAGAACTTTTACACCTATCGCAAATGCAATATTGGACTTCACTATCCTCATCGTTCTCTTCGCTATTCTTAGAATCATCGGCAACTTGCGCAGATCGTCATCCATTAGAACTATATCTGCGGCTTCAATCGCTGCGTCAGATCCAAGTGAACCCATCGCAAATCCAACGTCAGCTCTCATCAGAACTGGTGCATCATTAATGCCATCTCCGACATAACCTAGCTTGCTATCACCTTCCTTGTTCTTAGATATTAGCTCTTCTACTTCTTCTATCTTATCGGCAGGAAGCAGCTCGTACTTGACATCATCAAGTCCTAGTCCAGCCGCCACAGCTTCTGCAGTCTTCTTACGGTCACCAGTAAGCATGACTGTTCTCTTTACACCCTCATTCTTCAGTTCAGCAATGCTCGTTTTTGCGTCTTCCTTTATAGTATCTGCAATTACTATATAACCCTTGTACTTGCCATCATATGATACAAATGTAAGAGTCCCTAGTTCTGAGCTAGATTCTTCAAATATTTCTTTTATATCATTTTCTAGCAACAGTTTACGGCTACCTACAAGTAGTGGCTTTCCGTCGAGTTTCGCTGAAGTTCCACGACCAGTTACGTTTTGAACATCTTCAAGCCTACTTGTATCAATATCTTTGCTACTTGCCGCTTCAAGAATAGACTTACCGATTGGATGCGTTGCATATACTTCACCATATGCAGCAAGCTCTAGCAACTCATCGGTATCTACACCTTCCGTAGGTACAATACTCGAAACTTTGAATTCTCCCTTTGTTAGAGTCCCCGTCTTATCGAAAACCATAGTATCAAGATTTGCTGCAGCTTCGAGGAAGTTGCTGCCCTTTACCAGAACTCCAATCCTCGATGCAGCACCTATTCCTCCAAAGAAGCCCAGTGGTACTGAAATCACAAGAGCGCACGGACAAGATACAATCAGGAAGTTGCAGGCTCTCTCGATGCCTTCTGCCCAAGATAGGTTAAATACACACGGCATAAGTATAGCTAGAAGCGCCGCACCTATCGTTACTATTGGTGTGTAGACCCGCGCAAATCTCGTAACAAAGTTCTCAAGGACCGCTTTCCTTGCACTTGCATTTTCAACTAGCTCGAGTATCTTAGCAACTGTCGAATCGTCATATTCCTTAGTAACTCTGACCTTGAGCATGCCTTCGCCATTCACACATCCAGATATTATATCATCCCCCTCAGATACTCTTCTAGGAACGGACTCACCTGTCAGCGCAGAGGTATCGAGGAATGACTCACCTTCTATTATTATGCCATCGAGTGGAACTTTATCACCAGGTCTCACCACCACGATGCTTCCGACTTCAACATCCTCAGGGTCAACCTCTTCTGTCTCATCTCCATTAAGCACAAAGGCTGATTCAGGAGCTATTTCCATCATCTCTGCAATCGACGCTCTAGACTGCCCAACAGCATAGTCCTGAAAAGCTTCTCCCATCTGATAGAATAGCATGACAGCAAGCGCTTCTGAATACTGGGTGTCACCAAACAAGCCTAGTCCAAAAGCAGCAAAAGTAGCAATCATCATCAGGAAGTTTTCATCGAACACCTGACCATTACTGATGTTCTTTGCTGC
>NZ_CALHTQ010000159.1 GCF_938039775.1 uncultured Mogibacterium sp.
GCTACTCCGGCCAGTGCCAGTTCAGCAGATACTACGGCGGCCGGAGTGGCAATCGTGGAAGCTGCGCACAGCCCTGCCGCCTCGCTTATACGAGCTATGGCGAGGGCGGCAGGCGGCTCGCGGCGGCGAGCCACCCGATGAGCCCACGCGACATGTGCCTGCTCGATCAGCTAGGCGGGCTCATCGACGCTGGCGCAGCTTCCTTCAAAATCGAGGGTAGGCTGAAATCAGCCGAATACGTAGCAATCGTGACTTCTATATATCGCAAATACATAGATATATATCTGGAGGAAGGATATATAGAAGTTTCAGATGAAGATAGAGATGCGCTGCTTCAGATATTTAATAGAGGAGAATTTACAAACGCCTATCTCAAGGGCGAAAGTGGAGACTCTCTCATGTCTGGAGATATAGTTAAGAACCAAGGTCTAGAGCTAGGCAGAGTTGTTGCCACTAAGAAAGGGTCAACACTAGTAGATATAGAAGTTACTAGAGAACCAGCAATTGGCGACGGTGCCGAGATATATGGTAGAGGCGACACACCTCTATCAAGCACAGTGCTGAGCTACGTTAAGGAGCTAGGTGATGGCAGGTACAGAATTGGAGATTTTAGAGGGAGTATATCAATAGGAGATATAGTTCGCAGAACTTCTAGAAAGTCACAGCTCGAAGCTGCAAGGCAGACCTTCAAGGGAGCGGCATTTCTGGATGAAGAAGATGCTCGAAAGGTAAAGCGCCGCCGCAAGATCGATATGACACTCCAGATAGAAGGTAATTCACTAGTTCTCAAGGCTAATACTGTTAAGCTTCAAGATGACGCTAGATGGCCGAGCTGCAAGCAGCAGACTGTATCTGTAGATGCTGGACCTTTTGATTATGATTACGAAAGCCCAACACCTATTGAGAGATACGAATCTGCACTTGCCAAGACTGGGACTACACCATTTGAGCTAAACGAGCTGAGGATTATCGGCGATCCGCTCATCAGGGTCAAGGCATCAGAACTCAATTCGCTACGCAGGAGATGCCTAGCTGAACTAAGCAAGGCGCTCGAGTTCAGAAGAGAGAGTAGGAATATAGAAGAAACTGTGGCTCTGTTACATGACTCGTGTAACAGGCAGGATACACAGCAAGGTGCTAGTTCGTTCGAACTTTATTTCAGCAGTATTGATGATTGGCGAGACTTCGAAGCTGGCGGTGGAGTTGAGAGGCTAAAGGCGAAAATCAGAGAAACTGCATGTCTATCATACAAGGTGCTGCTACCAATGGCAGGGATTCTGACAGAGGTCTGCGAGAGGCAAGGAAGCGGCACTGATGCTAGGTCCTACGATGAGGTTCTGTCACCACAAATAGTTCCTTATATCGGAAGCGTGACGAAAGGACGAGAGGAGGAGATTTTGCAGGAGAATTATGAATCAGTCTCTGCACTGGCTCTTGCGCGTGGAATCTATGTATCACATCTAGGTTGGCTGATTAGGATGATAGAGATAGGAGCTGATGTCATAGCCGATTTCGGACTAAATGCATATAATCATCAGAGCATTTCGGTTCTAAAGAAGCTTGGAGCACAAGAAGTCCGCTGGAGCTTAGAGCTGGCTAACAATAGTGAGGGAAATTATCCACTGATGCAGACAGAGCATAGATTTTCTATGGCTAGGCTCAAGGGAAAGCGTGAACATGATGTTAGAATACTCAATAACGAGTTTAGTAGTCAGTCGCTGGTGCTGCCTTGTGGTGATGATACTGAGATTGCGGAGCGCGTTGTGAAATGCCTGCAGGATGGTCGCTTTAGACTGTATGTGTAGCGTAAATTTTGCCTCGGGGCGCGTCTGTATATATTTTTATAATACGTTTGAATGATACCCAATACAGGCATATAATCAAATTTTGGAGAACAGATATGAATACAGGAATTAAAGGTTTCAAGGAAATTATCGTGACTAAGGAACTCACGGCCATAAGCGTGGGAAGTGGTGATCTCGAGGTGTATGCTACACCCGCAATGATTGCTCTCATGGAAGGAACGGCTTCTGAATCAGTGAAATCTGAACTTGAGGATGGGCAGGGGTCGGTTGGTACTAGCATAGCTATTAAGCACTTGGCAGCCACACCAGTTGGTATGTGTGTGAGATGTGAGTCTGAACTAATTGAGGTTGATGGCCGTAAGCTGGTTTTCAATCTCGTGGTATATGATGAGAAAGATAAAATCGGTGAGGGAACGCATGAGAGATTTATAATATCGAATGAAAAGTTTCAGAATAAGACGAATAGCAAGCTTGACTAAGGGCAGGGCTACCTGATAGTAAAAATTGTGATATTGGGAAGGAAAAAGAGATGCGTAAACTGAATAACAGGGACGGAATAATAATCAGAACGAGTATCATCGGTATATTTGCCAATGTGCTTTTGGCTGGTTTCAAAGCGGCTATAGGAACAGCTACGAATTCCATTGCCATCGTTATGGACGCTGTAAATAACCTTAGCGATGCGCTTTCATCGATTATAACAATCGTGGGAACGAGGCTGGCTAGCAAGGCACCAGACAGGAATCATCCGCTGGGGCATGGCAGGTACGAGGATCTGACAGCGATGGTCATATCGGTAATCGTACTATATGCTGGTATCACGGCACTTCAGGAGTCGGTAAAGAATATTTTGCAACCAGAGAATCCTTCCTATACGACGGTCTCGCTGGTAATAATCGGGGCGGCAGTCGCAGTTAAGCTTTTGCTTGGCAGATATGTAAAATCTGTAGGTGTCAAAGTGAACTCGGACTCTCTTGTGGCTTCGGGAAGTGATGCACTCTTTGATTCTATTATCTCGTTCTCGACACTAGTAGCGGCTGGTATTTACATTGGTTTCGGTATTAGCCTCGAAGCGTATCTAGGAGCTCTTATTGCATTAGTGATTATCAAAGCAG
>NZ_CALHTQ010000160.1 GCF_938039775.1 uncultured Mogibacterium sp.
TGTAATTTTTCCGATAAACCTTCGAATGCCATGTCTTCTCTTATCTCTCCATATACGAAGGCTCTTATAAATCAAGAGCCTTATGCATAAGCTTATTCATTTTTGAAAGTGCTTCGCGAAGCTCCTCTGCATCATTCACTGAGTTCATGCCATCCAGCAGATTATCAGCTTCAGAAATAAGTGACTTGTTAGCCTTCCACTCGGCTACCAGCCCGAGTACAGCTTCGTACTTCTCAAGGCTTCCTTCTGCTTTCTTGAGCGCATAATGAACTCCTTGCCTACTGAGCCCGAGTTCTTCTGCAATCTCCGTTAGCGACAGATTATCCTCGTGGTAAAGGTCCATAATCTCACGCTTATTATCATCTAGCAGACTACCGTAGAAGTCATACAATAAGCTCGCATATTCAACATTGCTTATATTTTCTTTCATACCGTAAGAATATAACAAAAGGAAAAACTGCTGTCAAGTATTTCTCTTGACAGCAGCCTGTCTCTTTTGATTTATCTACTTTCTTCTGTTCCTATTTACGAAACTCTTACATCATTTGCCGAGCGCACTTCTCTATGAGCTCTCAGCGCTTCGAGATCTTCTACAGAATACTCTACCGCGATATCTAGATGTTTACCAAACTGCTCTCCGTACTTCCTCTTGTTTAGTGCAAAGAATATTGCTCCCATCAAGGCCCATCCGCCGGCCATCAGCCACTCCTGTACCTTAAGCGTACTTCCCGATCCTGGAATCAGGTACATCGAGACCATTCCTCCAGATAGGACAGTCGCCATAATACCTACAAACTTATAGTGCTTTACTCGGTAAGGTCTTGGCATATCTGGCGCTTTCCGTCTTAGTATTAGGAAAGAAATTGACACCATGCAGTAAGCTAGACAGCACCCGAGATTGCCTGCATCACATATCCACACGAGCATCTGTCTACCCGCAAGAGGAGCGAGCATAGAGATAACTCCGATTAATAGCAGTGCATTTACAGGTGTCTTGTACTTATGATGCAGCTTTGCAAACGCCTTTGGTATCATGTTCGAATCAGCCATCGAGTACATCGCACGGCTTCCGCCGATCATAAACGAGTTCCAGCTAGTTATGATTCCGCACAGACCACCGATTATAACTACATCTGCCATTTTCTTCGTTCCATAAGCTTTTGCCATGGCATCAGCAGTTACTAGTCCAGCTCCACTCATCGATGCGCTAATCTCCGAAGAACTCATCAGATAGCCAACTGCGAGTATTACAAGCGAATAAAATGCAACCGCCATAACAATTGACATGATGAGAATTTTACCAATCTTCTTGAGTGAGCCCTGAATCTCCTCAGCAGCCTGCGGTATTACGTCAAAACCGATGAAAAAGAAAGGTGTCATTACCGCTACATGCATCACATGACTTAGTGCTGACTGGTTTCCCTTTCCTGCAAAAAGCTGTGGCATAATGTTACCCATATCTCCCCTAACCGATGATGTTCCGATGAGAAGCACGCCTATTCCAAAGATTATAACCGTAAGTATCGTCTGAACTATCGCCGCAGTCTTAGCTCCAATGATATTAACAAAAGTCATCAGCGCAGCTGTGGCAGAAGCCAAAGCAAGCCACGATGCATAGATATCAAAGCCCGCAACAGTGTATATGTAGCCCTTTAAAAATCCAGGGAATATGTACGCGATAATCGTTGGAAATGCGCATGCCTCAAAGCAAACAACCCCAACGTATCCAA
>NZ_CALHTQ010000161.1 GCF_938039775.1 uncultured Mogibacterium sp.
TCTCCTTTCACTGCTCTTGTGATTAAAAAACATCATAATATTTGCAGTGAGTAGCAGTCCCACTACAAGGAAGGCCGCTGACTCATGAATTTTTCTTGTAAAGAAATCACCTACAATTGCTCCGCAGATAAAGAACATTATACAACCGTAGTAATGTAAACACTTTCTAGCGTAACTGGTTTCTTTGGTCGCAAAATACATGTTTAGGTTCATGGTTCCAATCTTTAGATTTCCTGTACACATCGTGGTCGAAATAGCATATCCTCTCACCTTTGCAAATGTAACTACTTGGATACCGCAGGTCAGCGATATTAGAGAATTTGCTATCAGATTATATTCTTGTGGCAAGCATCCCGCGATAAGCATCGCAATCATCTCGAAAAAAATAGTTATCTGACGCCAGTGAAGCCTTGTCGGCCTGTTCTTGCGAATAATTTTGACATGTTGAGATATCATAACGCCAATTGCAAAAGAAACTATAGGAACAAGATAGTGAAACACACCGCGCAGATTATGATTACCTAGGCTGATTGCGAGCAGTACAATGTTACCAGTTTCTGCATTTGCAAAAACTCCACCTCTTCCTGTATACGAGTAAGCATCCATAAACCCACCACAGATAGCGAGAAGTATCCCTATTCTCATTGATTCAGAAGTCTCATACTCCTTTTTCATCGCTCCCCCTCTTCTAAGCAAATGGATCCCATTCTTCTTGAGCAGGCTCACCCTTGTCACTCTGCACTCTAGTCTGTTCGTCAATAAGGAGCGCTACTATTTCTGAACTCCTCATTTTTGCTGCCAGTTCCACAAGTTCAGCTATATGCTCTGACTGAACTAGTCCTCTTCTAACCATATACCTTATTGCAAGTGTCCTAGCTTGATCTATAGCAAGTTTCGTTAGACTATCGCCTCGTTCATCAATATATCCATTTATAATAGCTAGATCGCTTATCTTCTCCTGTCCATCACCATCGTTATTATGCATATCCATATATGAGAGAATGGCTATATCGCTAACTGATTCAGGTAGCAGCTCTATCTTCTCAGGACTAATGTGAACATAAACAAGCTTCGGCACCCTGCTAAAGGCATCGCGACTTATCTCCTCTAAACTACTCGGCAATGATATCTCTCTTAGGTTGTTACAGTCTACGAACATCTCGTCATCAATGAGCTTAACTCCTTCTGGAAGTTTAACACGTTCAAGTGCCCAGCAGTTTTCAAACACGCCTTTCCCAAACTCATCTACAGCGGTTGGCAGCGTTATCTCTCTCATGTTGTAGCACATTCTAAAAGCGTAATTGCCGATGCTCTTAACCGACTCTCCCACCTCAATGGCTTTAATCTGACCTCTTTCACTAAAGGCCCTATCAGCAATTGAAAATACGAATTTAGGTATCACGACACGCGGCACATTTTCATCATAATTGATAAGGGTATGTCCTGCTATTAGCTTTGGCATACATCCTCCTTACTGCTCTAAGCCTTCAATCTCTTTGACTAGATCTTGTTCTCTGTCGCTCATTATGAGCCCCTTGCTCCACCTCGAATATTCTTCACTTCCGTACTTTGCCAGAAAGCCTGCACTATATCTATCTTCGGAAAGCGTCCTTACAAATATCATCATCTCATTCTCGCCCTCAAATGCACTTTCTATAAAATAAAAAGAGTTTCTAAGGCGGTCATGCACCGACTTTACGAGAGAATTTCTCTCATCGTTAAGCTTGCTCATCTCAGCAGTGATAACTGATGAAGGTTCGCCTATTCCACCCATTACGTTGTGCATGATGTCTCTCATCGTTTGAATAGACTTTCTAGCAATTCTTTCGTTCATCCTTGATACAGAGTGTGCCTTCTTTTCATCCATAAGATCATTTTCCATCCCAGAAGATATCCTCTTCATAACCTTCGCAGCATCATCGAGTGTAGCACCAATAAGTTCCTCCTTTTGAGGCTTAATTCGATTCATAACTTCATCTATAACCTTTGATCTGACGAATTCACGTCTAAAATCAGAGCCGAGTGCATCACTTAGCAACCTGACAACCGTAATACGCTCGTCAAATGGAGCATCTTCCAGCTTCGCAGCAGCTTTATCGAATCCAGTTCCTGCCAGTATGCTAGCTATATCATATTCTCTCCTGTATCGATAGAATAGGTCATAGTATGAAGTAAAGTCTCGAGCTATCCTCTCATCCTGAACATACTGACTTACAAGTTC
>NZ_CALHTQ010000162.1 GCF_938039775.1 uncultured Mogibacterium sp.
AGTAGATGATAGAGCATCTGAAAGTCAAGTGCCCACCTCGCATAATTATTCGTCTAAAGCAGATGATGAAGACAGAGTTTTATACATCGATATCAACGATATTAAACCAAACAAAGATCAGCCGAGAAAGACTTTCAACGAAGAGAAGTTAAAAGATCTTGCGAATTCTATTAAGGAAAACGGGGTAATTCAGCCACTAATCATCAGAGAGTCAACAAACGGATATGAACTTGTAGCAGGTGAGAGACGTTGGCGTGCAGCAAGAATTGCAGACCTCAAGAAGGTTCCATGCATAATTAGAAACTTCGATGAGAAACAGAACATGATTGTTGCAATCATCGAGAACATGCAGAGAGAAAATCTCGACCCTATCGAAGAAGCCCTGGGATTACATGAGATGATTAAGAGGTTTGAGTTTACTCAAGAACAAGTTTCTAATGCACTTGGTAAAAGCAGAGCCTATATCGCAAATTCACTTAGACTTTTGAAACTGCCAGAGAAAATTCAGAACATGATTGTTGAAGGAAGAATCTCTGCTGCACACGGCAGAACGATAATCACAATCAAGGATGAAAAGAAACAGCTTGAAGTATGCGATAAAATAATTAGAAACGGATTATCTGTAAGAGCAGCAGAGCGACTTACGGATAAAATAAAAGACGATGCGCGACCAGAGCGCAAAAAAAGAAAGCCTACTATTAATGCAGAAATTGCAGCAGTAGAGGATGAATTAAGAAAGATATTCGGCACTAAAGTCAACATAAGCGGAAAGTCGTCAACTGGAAAAATAGAAATCGAATATTACAGCATGGACGAATTAAACAGACTTATAGATATGCTAAGAGGCATAGAGTAGCCGAAGTTAGGAGTAGAAAATTTATGAACAGAAACGCAGGAAAGGTAGCCGGTGCAGAATTCTTAGAGTGCTTGCCGGTACCGGCGTGTATGGTCAATAGAGAAGGAAACGTCGTATATGCAAACTCGCTTATAAAAAACGTGTTCGCATACGATGACATAGTGGATGGGAATTTCTTTGCGCTTACAGGAAATAAACTAGAGGATCTCGAAGAAGCAAATGCTGCAGATGAGGAAGTCAGAATAAAGCGTAATGAGCAAGTGTTTGTGTTAAAAACAGGCCGCGAAGAGAGAGAAGACGGTATTATTACAGTCTTTTTTACAAATGTAACAGAGAGAGAAGCTTTAAGAGCGAGTTACAGAGACGAGCATGTGTGTCAGATGTACATCAGTATCGATAACTATGACGAGCTTATTTCGAATTCGCCTTCAGATAGCAAGATGACCGTACCAGCTGAGGTAGATAAAATCCTTAGCAAGTGGGCAGAGTCTAACAATGCTGCGATAGAGAGCATCAGTGAAGACACTTATCTCGCTACTTTGTATAGACGCGATGTAGATAATCTGATTGAGGGAAGATTTTCGATTCTGGATACAATAAGGGCAATTCAGACTAAGGATGATTTTCCAGTCAGCCTCAGCATCGGAGTTGGAATGGGGGTTAGAAATCTTCAAGAAGCTACAGAGCTTGCAGAAGCTGCACTTGACTTAGCTATGGGTCGAGGCGGAGATCAGGCCGTAGTGAAGAACGGTGACAGAACCCATTATTACGGCGGAAAACTTCAGTCGATGGAGAAGAATAACAAGGGTAAATCGAGAATAATTGCTCATGCGTTAAAGCAACTTGTTAGAGAAAGTTCGAATGTAATCGTAATGGGTCATCGCTGGCCAGATATGGACTGCTTTGGCTCAGGAATAGGAGCCTATAAAATTGCGAAGTTCCTAGAAAAGGACGTCGCAATCGTAATTGAGGAGTACAACGAGGCGCTACAGGAGATATATAAGCAGGCAGTAGAAACCGATGACTACGAGATTGTCAATAGGGAGAGAGCGATTGAACTTTGTGAAGAGAAGACGCTCGTAATCGTTGTAGACACTCATAGACCCGGCATGGTTGAATGTCCTGAAATCCTTGAGAAGGCTGATAAAATTGTCGTTATTGACCACCATAGGTTGTCCGATGATGCGATAGATAATGCGACACTGTCGTATGTTGAGTCATATGCTTCTTCAGCGAGTGAGCTCATGACAGAAATTATCCAGTACACTTCAAACAAGAAGATTGTCAATAAATTTGAAGCAGAGGCACTGCTTGCAGGAATCACTGTTGATACGAATAGATACTCAATTAAAACTGGTGTTAGAACCTTCGAAGCTTCTGCATGGTTAAGACGTGTAGGAGCTGATACAACAGAGGTTAAGAGATTTTTCCAGTCTGAGGTCACATCGTTCCAGATGAGAGCAGAAGCTGTGGCGAGTGCCGAGTATATGGACGAAGGCGTTGCGCTTTCGATATCTCAGGGATATTCAACAGATGCGCAGATAATCAACGCACAGGTTGCGGATGAACTCCTGATGGTTAAAGGTGTAAAAGCATCTTTCGCAACAGGTAAGAATGACAAGGGCAAGACTGTAATCAGTGCAAGATCTCTTGGCGAGGTTAATGTGCAAGTTATTATGGAGAGGTTTAATGGCGGGGG
>NZ_CALHTQ010000163.1 GCF_938039775.1 uncultured Mogibacterium sp.
GGACTCACCTGTCAGCGCAGAGGTGTCGAGGAAAGATTCACCTTCTATTACAATCCCATCCAAGGGAACCTTGTCACCAGGTCTCACTACTATGATGCTACCTACTTCAACATCCTCAGGGTCAACCTCCTCTGTCTCATCTCCATTTAGCACAAAAGCTGATTCAGGTGCAATCTCCATCATCTCAGCGATTGAGGCTCTTGATTGACCAACCGCATAATCCTGGAACGACTCACCCATCTGATAAAATATCATTACAGTGAGAGCCTCTGAGTACTGCGCATCTCCAAATAACCCGAGCCCAAAGGCTGCAAAAGTCGCAATCATCATCAGGAAATTTTCATCAAACACCTGACCGTTACTGATATTCTTTGTTGCCTTTATGATTACATCATTACCGACGATAATATACGGTATAAAGTAAATTATAAATAGAATAAACCCATTAAGTCCTTCAAGCACTCCTGCAAACTCAAGCAGCATGAGCGCTATAAAACAGATAAGAGATATGGCTATTCTATTTCTTCTATTTCTCTGCTTTTTATTCATATTTGAATCCCCTAGTCTCTCAACTCAATAGTTATCAAAGGCCTAATTTATAGTGCGATCAACTATATCTCCACTGCAAAGTCTGGCTCGATTTTTCTACCAGTCTTAATAGCTTCATCTAGAATCTCATCGAATCTGTCGTCATCCGCTATTAAAGTTAACTTCTGCATCATAAAGTTGATCTTTGCATCCTCAACTCCATCTAGCTTCTTAATCGCATCCTCAACCTTTGCTGCACAATTTGCACAATCGATTTCGCACTTAAACTTCTTCTTCATTTTATACTCCTTTACTTATAGCATTTCTTACCATTAACTATTTCTATATTGAATCTATCTATGCATCGTCTTATCAATTATAAATATCTGTGATTATCTCTCTTCAATATGCTCCTTGCCGACAGCAATTATTGTTCTCACGTGATCGTCTGCAAGTTCATAAATCACCTGCTTGCCTGCCCTAGAAAACTGTACCAGCTTAGCCTGCTTGAGGAGCTTGAGTTGATGTGAAATCGCAGACTGTGTCATCCCAAGAGCTTCAGCCAAATCACATACACACATCTTCTCCTCAAAGAGTGCAAATAGAATTTTCATCCTAGTAGAATCTCCGAACACCTTGAATAGCTCTGACAAATCAAAGATTTCCTCCTCATCCGGCATAGCTCTTATTACATTTTCTACTGTATTTCCGTGTACTTCATTAACCTCGCAGTGAGGCGCTTCATTATTTACCATAAGTTCTCCTACTATAAACTTAACTAGACATCTGTTCATGTGAACAATCGTTCACATGTTTATCTATAATATACTCCCCTTGGCTAGGCTCGTCAATATGTCTTTGATAAAATTCATGTATTTCATCTAATACTATTTACATCAATTATTGTGCTATAATCAGTTATTCAATGAGAATTAGGAGACTAGAAATGAGTAAGAAAGTTCTCGTCGCTATGAGCGGCGGTGTAGATAGCAGTGTAGCGGCTCTTCTCGTTATAGAAGCTGGTCATGAAGCAACTGGTGTAACTATGAGACTGTACGATAATATGACTATTGGTAGTGACGCCAAGACTTGCTGCAGTCTTGAGAATATCAACGACGCAAAGAGTGTTGCCGATAATCTGGGCATTCCTTTTGAAGTATGTGACTTTAGACCGGAGTTCGAGGACAAGGTAATAAATAAATTTATAAGCGCATACGAGCACGGCATCACACCGAACCCATGTGTAGATTGTAATAGAACCCTTAAGTTTGATGAGCTATTTAGAGCTGGTCAGGAGCTAGGTCAGGATTATATAGCTACTGGTCACTACGCTATCATTGAGCATGGAGAAGGCGGAAGATATAAACTTAAGAAGGCCGCCGATTTGTCTAAGGATCAAAGTTATGTACTTTATTCCCTTAGCCAGGAACAGCTATCACACACCATGTTTCCATTAGGTGGTTTACACAAGTCAGAGACCAGAAAAATAGCGGAGGAGCATGGCTTCATCAACGCAAATCGCAAGGAGTCTCAGGATATATGTTTTATCCCAGATGGCGATTATGCTTCCTTTATAGAGAGATATACGGGCAAAAGGATTGAGTCTGGCAATTTTGTAGATATGGATGGAAACGTTCTCGGTATACATAAGGGTATAATTCACTACACTGTTGGACAGCGCAAAGGCCTTGGGCTTGCACTTAAGCAACCGATGTATGTGCAGTACATAGATGTCGAGAATAACGAAGTAGTGCTCGGTTCAAACGAAGACTTATTTACTAATGAGTTGACGGCACATAATTTCAACTGGGTTTCTATAGCTTGCCCTAATGAACCTTTTAGAGCAAAAGCAAGAATTCGCTACAAGCACAAGGAAGCGCCAGCGACTATTACACCTATAAGCGAAAGAGAGGTTAAAATCGTATTTGATGAGCCTCAACGTGCTATAACTAATGGACAATCTGTAGTTGTATATGATGACGATTATGTTATCGGTGGTGGTATAATTGGATAACCTCTTAATATCAATTTGACTGGATACAAAAATCAGGAGCAGTAGGCTCCTGATTTTTTACTTTTATAGGATAGCTCTTATCGACTTACCTTATCTTGATGATCTGATGCTTTACTACGCTCTTTACTACAAAGTTCATCTAGTGTCACTCCTAGTACACCCTCTAATTCATCGATGATGTCTTGTGTATGCGCTTTTGCCTTCAGAATTCTCTTTGTGCGCTCTGGTGTCTTGCCTGGTTTATCTATCAAGTACTGCATACGTTCATCAAGACCAACATAACAGTCCTCCTTCACCAGACGGTCTGCTAAGCAAAGTACATCTATTTCTTCAAATCTATCAGCATGGTTAAACGGATGATAAGTCATATGACGCCTTACCAGCTCCGCTTCATGAGGAAGTTCCATATTCATCAAAACTTCAGCACCCAGCCTATCATGATCCTTCTCTGTTCTAAGAACATCATGCACAAGCGCTGCTCCTCGTAGCTCTTCTATATTAAGCTCAAATCCGCGTTCATTAAGCCCTTCAGCAATAAGCACAGAAACCCTCGCCACCTCGTTGCAGTGACGCTGTACATGCTTTGGCGTATTATATTTTGCGAATAGCTCCTGCTGTTTTTCCTCGTCGATATACATCCTTTTCAATTCCTGTAAATAAAAAAGCTCATCTCCATACGGACGGAAAAAGAAACAATCTCTCCGCTCGTGTGATGTGCTGCGTTACTTTAATAGATTGAAATTTCCCCTATATTAATAATCTCTAAAAACCCTGCTTAATTATAACAAATCTGAATACTAAATTCTATTGTATAAGCTGTGTTACTTTTACTGAATTTGAACAAAATTTTTGTTTTTGAGCATAAATAAAATTGAATCATTGCAATTTGTCCTCTGATAAGAAATAATAGAAATATCATGAACATTTGATTTGAATGACCATAGGAGGTATTAAAGCAATGGCAAAGTACAATTGGGACAAGTTTGGTTTCCACATCCCTGAAATAATGGTACCTAAGGCTGGGACTGATTACAGCAAGTGGGCTGTAGTAGCGTGTGACCAGTACACTTCAGAACCGGAGTATTGGGAGCAGGTTGAAGAGGTTGTTGGTGATGCACCATCCACACTCCGTCTTATGCTACCTGAAATTTTCCTAGATAAGGAAGGCGAAGCTGAAAGAATCAAGGCTATCCGTGAGACTATGGACAAGTACATGGCTGACGGAACTCTTGAAACTCTTGCTCCAGGATGCATGCTCGTTAAGAGAACTGCTGAGGGACGTACTCGTCTCGGACTTGTAATCGCTACAGACCTTGAAGCATATGATTTCAACAAAGGATCCACATCTCTTACAAGAGCTACAGAGGGAACTGTTGTTGAGAGAATCCCACCAAGACTAAGAATCAGAGAAGGCGCTCCTATCGAGCTACCTCATATCCTGATTCTTATTGATGACCCAGAAAAGAGTGTGATTGAGCCTCTAGTAAACGCTCCTATGACACCAGTTTATGATACAGATCTAATGCTCGAGGGCGGTCACATCGCAGGCTGCTTCATCGAGGAAAAGGATCTCGCTGGAGCACAGGAAGCACTCTCCGTACTATTCGACAAGGCTGAAGAAAAGTATGGTGCTGGCAACGTAATTTTCCAGGCTATGGGAGACGGCAACCACTCACTTGCAACCGCTAAGACTAACTGGGAGAACATCAAGAAGACTCTTTCCCCAGAAGAAGCTGCTACTCACCCTGCTAGATACGCTCTCTGCGAAATCGAGAACATCCACGACGAAGGCATCGTATTCGAGCCAATTCATCGTGTAATCTTCGCTAAGAATGGTCAGTCCGGTGAGGAGCTAGTTAAGGAAGCTGTTGAGCTACTTGCTGAGCAGAACGAAAAAGCTTACATCGCTCCAGAGGGAACTGCTGCTCCAGAAGGTGGATTTGCAATCCCTTGCTTAGCTGGTGAGCAGAAAGGAACCATCATCGTTGAAGGACCTTCTGCAAAGCTAGAGGTAGGGGTGCTTCAGAACGCACTTGACGTGATGGTTAAGGAGAGAAAGTCAGTAGACATCGACTACATCCACGGAACTAAGGCTCTCGAGTCTCTATCCGCTGAGGCAGGTAATGCTGGATTTGCACTTCCAGCAATGGATAAATTCATGCTCTTCCCTGCTGTTGCTGCTGATGGCGCTCTTCCAAGAAAGACATTCTCAATGGGAGAAGCTAACGAGAAGCGTTACTACATCGAGAGCAGATATATCGGCAAATAATAGATATATAAACATATAGATTATATATGTTTATACACGGGCTACGGCATTGTTTCGAAAGTTGAGACACTTCCGTAGCTCGTTTTTTAATTATTTCTTAAACTTCACACAGTTGTTTGACATTAACGTCACTTAGTTTTATCCTATATTAAATAATTAAAATAATTGAGGTATAAGGAGACTATAATGTATATCAACAGATCCGAACTAAAGCAGAGAGGCGGATTCAGATTCCGCGAGAATTACTGGCGTTCAGTGCTAGTCGGTTTCGTTTATTTTCTAATTAGCGGTGGCGCTATCGCCACTACTCGCCGCTTTAACACTACAACTACGAGAACTAACAGCAGCTTTTCTGCTAATGCTTCATATAATATTGCTGATGATCCAACCGTACAGTGGATTATAGGTCTTGCCATAGGTATACTACTAATAGCAACTGCAGTTGTTATCGCTTTTTCGATATTCGTTGCAAATCCACTTATCGTAGGCATTGACACCTTTTTCCTTCGCAACTCATCCGGCGAAGCTGAAGGTTTCCACCTCGGCGATGGATTCAAATACAACTACTTGAACGTTGTTAAGACCATGTTCTTTATGAATCTATGGATAATACTTTGGTCTTTCCTATTGTATATCCCTGGAATTATAAAGGCATACTCATACAGACTGGTTCCATATATACTCGCGGAGAACCCTGATATCGATACTAATGAAGCACTAATGCGTTCCGAGCAGCTAATGCGCGGCAATAAATGGGAATCCTTTATCTTTGACCTATCATTCCTCGGTTGGTATATTCTAAATATTTTCACTTGTGGAATACTCGGAATTTTCTGGATTCAGCCATATAAGCTTGCGTGTAATGCTGAGCTATATAGACTTCTTGCAGGAAAGCAGGGCGATGACTATCGCTTTGGAGTCGACGGAACAGGAACAGGCCCATCAACATTTACAGGTGCGCCAGGTCAGAACGAACCACTATACCACGCAACTCCTACTTCTCAGCCACAGCAGAATAATGTTGATACTCCTTCTGCAAATGAAGCACCAAGTACTCCATCTGATAACAAGTCAGCTGATGGTGTTGTAGCAGAAGAAGATACTATCGACTTCAAGCCGGGTGAGTAATTCTTAGGACAAATCGCAGATTTAAAATTATAACTTATTTGACCTCCTTCTCTAGATGAAGGAGGTTATTTTCATATACAGCACCGTTATTAAGCAATTTATATCATAATGCGATTTTATACGATAAACTGTTAGTGTATCTCTATTTGACATTACAGGGATTTAGTTTTATTCTAAATTGAATCGTCAATAAAAGAAGAAATTGAATTTAAGGAGAGTGTTATGTATATAGATTCATTAGAAATCAAGTATAAGGTCAAGCTTAGACACAATTCAAATTATTGGGACAAGGTGCTAGTCGGAATAATATATAGAATGTTAGTTGGCGGCGGCTTAATAAGCCTAATTCATCGCTTTGAAATGGTTACTACTGACTTCGGCAGAAATGGTTTCTTAGACTACTCATTTGAACAAGACCCGTTCTATACTAGTCTTCAGTCACTTCCACTTATCGGCATGATGCTAGTAATACTTTTAATTCCAGTAATAAAAGTTTTTATAATTAATCCGCTTAATATCAGTATCAGATCATTCTTTCTACATAATGCAACAGGCGTTCCCGACGGGTTACACCTTGGAGATGGATTTAAGAGTAACCATCTTAATATTTCAAAGACTATGTTTATACGAAATATTAAGATTCTTTCCTGGTCACTTTTATTTATTATCCCCGGCATAGTTAAGGCATATAAGTATAGGATGGTACCATATATTCTTGCCGAAAATCCAGATATGAACACTACTGAAGTCTTAAGGCTATCAGAGAATATGATGAATGGCAACAAAGAAAGAATGTTTAACTACGACTTGTCATTCATAGGTTGGTATATTGGAAACCTCGTCACATTTGGGTTAGTAGGAATATATTATTATACTCCGTATAAACTAGCTTGCGACACTGAAGTTTACAGAGTAATTTCTGGGAAACTCGGTAGCGATGTGCTATTCGGCAGAAAACCAGTTGTTTACCCTGTTATCCACCAGATGAACAGAAAAATGCCTTAAATTAAACGTAACAAGAAGAGTCCCAAGCAGATGTAATCTACTTGGGACTTTTTTATAATAATGATTATACTAATTGGCAAACTTAAAAGCGTTATTGCTACCAATATATAGGCTACGCGTGAAAGCCAGTTCAGCTCTTTCCATTTTTCTTTAAGCATATTTAGACTCTTTTAGCTAAATCAACCTAAACTGCCTGGTCTTACTGAATTCATATATCTCAGATATCTCAGTTCCATTATCGTCACCGAAAATTTTCTGCATGGATTTAACATATGATTCTACTCTTCCTGCTACTGCAATGGCAGCAGATATTCCATGTCTGCCATCACCTATAATAGTAGTAGTACCGCTATCATATAGAAGCTCATCGCTCACCGCTGTTGCAATTGCAAGTTCTTCAAAGGTCGGGGATCCTGCAACTCCATAAGACTGAAGGTATTTGAATCTGGAATCACTTGCAGACTTAAATGTGTTTATAAATCTCTCGATATCATTAGTGATTATATAACTGCTAGCCTCTAACGTCCTGACGATTTCACCCATATAGCAGAACGCTCTAAGAAGCGCCCTATCACCGAGTTCATCCCTTATTTCTTCTGCATAGTCTATGAGAACATCATTATTGACATCTCTAAGCACTCTAGTTCCAATAATACCTGCAACTTGTCTAAGCTCGTGGACGATATCCCCAAGTGCCGCGATATCCGTCCTCTCATTGAGAATTGCCTTTGGATACAGTTTCGTGAGTACCAACCGATAATCTCTCGGTAGAACTTCTCCCAAGACTTTACTTGAAACAGGAAGTCCTGGTTTCTTGAAATCCGCAAAACTAAATCCGCCCATACAAGAAGCGAGCTGCCTTGCAGTCCCACTAGGTACGT
>NZ_CALHTQ010000164.1 GCF_938039775.1 uncultured Mogibacterium sp.
AGCTGGTGACGTTGTTAAGGTAAGTGATGGATATGCAAGAAACCGCTTGATTCCAGGGGGATTTGCAGTTGAGGCCACTCCTTCAAATCTCGCAAAGGTTAAGAGAGATAAAGCTAACCAGGAAGAACAGATTGCTCTGGATAAGGCAGAGGCTAATCAGGTTAAGAAGGTGCTCGAGGGAGAGGTGATCAAGCTCAAGACGAAGGTTGGCGAAGGAGGAAAACTGTTCGGATCGATTACATCAATGGATATCGCAGATGCAATCAAGGAACAGACTAGACTTGATGTGGATAAGAAGAAGATTGTGCTTCTTAAGCCAATCAAAGAGATTGGAGAGCACGAAGTTGACATCAAGCTATACACCGAAATTACAGCCAACATTAAGGTAGCAGTTACTGGGGAGTAAATATGCCAAATGAAATAAATAGTCAGCTTTCGGAGGCCTTAGAGCCTCCGAAAGACATAGAAGCAGAGAAGGCGGTTCTCGGCTCGATGATGCTCAGCGACGATGCCGTGCAGGATGTCGTGGACATACTGAAGCCAGAGGACTTTTACCTCAAAGAACATCAAGAGATTTACAAGATGTTCATGAGCATGTTCAGAAGAAGCATCACTATCGACCTAATGACGACTAGAGCGGAGCTCAATAAGGTGCATCAGCTTGAGTTAGTAGGTGGAATGACATATCTGAGCAGGCTCTCGGGAGATGCGATAAATCCTTCTAATGCAAAATTCTATGCACTCACGGTTGTTGATAAATCGAAGATGAGAAAGCTTATAAAGTCGGCTGACACTATGCGTAAGAATGCATATGACGGAAGTATGGACAGTGAGCAGATTCTCGATGAGGCGGAGAAAGAAATATTTTCGATAGCGCAGGCCTCGCAGCGCAAGAACTATTCTCCGATTCAGGAAGTGCTTCAGACTAATATTCTCCAAATAAATGAGCTGGTGAGGAATAAGGGTCAGCTCCCTGGTATCACAACTGGATTTAGAGATATTGATAAAATGCTGGGCGGTCTCAAGAAGACCGACCTTGTTGTGCTTGCGGCTAGACCGGGCATGGGTAAAACGGCATTCGCTCTTAACGTAGCTGAAAATGCTGCAATGGCAGGTCATTCGGTACTCGTATTCAGTATGGAGATGTCCAAGGAGCAGCTCGGACAGAGAATGCTAGCCATGTCAGCAAGAGTTGATATGGAACACATTAAGAATGGAACCATCGAGGATGATGAATGGTTCAGCATCGATACAGCTCAGGAGAAATTCGAAAGCGTGAATCTCAATATCGATGATACAGCGCAGATTTCGATACTAGAGATGAAAAATAAGTGTCGAAGGCTCAAAGAAAAGAGTGGCCTTGACCTCGTAATCATCGACTACCTGCAGCTGATGTCACTCGGATATGGTGGAGATAACAGAACGAACGAAATCAGTGCGATCACCAGAAGTATCAAGATTCTTGCGAAGGAGCTTGACGTCTGCGTAATCCTACTATCGCAGCTTTCCCGTGCATCCGAGCAGCGTAAAGATCATCGTCCGATGCTTTCTGACCTTAGAGAGTCAGGCTCAATCGAGCAGGACGCGGATATAGTAGTATTCCTTAAGAGGGATGACTACTACCAAAATGAAGATGAAGAGGCAGATACTTCATCCGGAAACACTTGTGAAGTAATAATTGCCAAGCACAGAAGCGGTCCAACTGGAACCGTTAACCTGGCTTGGATCGCAAGGTACACGAAGTTCGGAAACCTCGAGTACACCTTATAAATTTGTATAATTAAGTATTTTCAAGGAGAACCATGAACAACACGGAGTTTGTTACGGAACAGAATAAGGATGTCTACCTGTTTAGCACGGAGGTAGAGAATCTCATGATAAATGAATTCTTTACAAGTGCAAACGGCGACTATGTCAAGGTATATTTGCTCGGCTTGATGCGTGCAAAGCACGGAATCGTAGAGGATAGAAATAAGACGGCAAATGTTCTCGGTATCACTCCTGACGAAATCGATGCGGCGTGGGACTATTGGGAAAGCGTGGGCGTTATCAGACGAGACTACATGCCTGATGACGATTCGTACCGAGTGGTTTTTCTGAGCCAGATTTCAAGATTCTATGGCAATAAGAAGAGTGGGAGCTCTGCAAATGATGTAGGAGAACAGGAATCACGTCTCGTGGACCTTGACCTCAAGCATCTATATGATACATATGAAAGCGCAAGTGGAAGAAGCATACCTTCTAGTGATGCGCGTAAGATAGCAGATACAGTAGGCACTTTTGGCGTTGCACCAGAGGTCTACGCATATGCGATAAAATACAGCAGCGATAACGGTCATAACGACATTCGTTATATAAATAAAGTCGCTATTAATTGGCACAAAGAAGGTTGCAATTCTGAAGCAGATGTTAAAGCGCTCCTTGATAAGGATGCGAAGAGGAGATATCTGTACAGCAGGATATTTAAGGAGATTGGCTTTAATCGCCAATGGAATTCTGGTGACTGTGAAATGATGGATCGCTGGTTTGACCAGTTTGGATACAACATCGAGGAAGTACTTGAGGCAGTGAAGCTCACGGCAGGCAAACGCGAACCTTCGCTGAGATATGTCGATGCTGTTCTTGAAAACAAATATCGCGAGGCTGGAGGAATAGAACCAAGCTACAAGTCAAACGGTAAGAACGGTAACCAAGGCAGCCGTCAGATGGCTGAAAAAATGACTGCTGCAGACAAGGCAGGAAATTTGAGCTCGGATGGAAGTGTGAATGTCAGCAAAAGAGTTCTCGAAGAATACTACGCGTATCTACGAGAGAAAGCTGTACGGGAACAGAAGGAAAAGCAACAGAAACTGCAGATAGAGATGCCTGTAATGCAGAAATTTGCAAGCATTGAAGCAGATATCAAAGAGAAGCTGCTCGCTGGACTCGGTAGCATCGGCAAAGAAAAGAGAGCCGAACTACTACAGAGACAAAAGGAACTTATCGAGCAGAAGAAAGAGTTTCTGGTGGTAAATGGGTATCCAGAGGATTATTTAGAAGTTAAATACAAGTGTCCGACATGTAAGGATCATGGAACTATGGACGATGGAAGACGCTGCTCTTGTGTTAAGGAGAGAGCAGATGAGGCTTATAGATGGAACAAAGACAGGAAAATAAAGTAGATAATAAAGAGAAAAATTTACAGAATGTAGATGGCGCAGAAATCAAAGCAAAAGCTCCGTCTAAGGCTGAGAAAAAGGCTATGAAGAAAGCTGCTGAAAAACAGGCAAAGCAGGCTAAAAAAGATAAAGCTGCCGCTGCAAAAAAAGCCAAGAAGCAGACTAAGCAAGAAAAAGAAAGAGCCAAAGAGCAGAAGAAGAGTGAAGCGAGAGCTGCCAAAAAGGCGGCACGAGCTGCAAAAGGGCCGACTGTGTGGAACAAGATTGGAACTGCTATAGCTACAGCTGCAGCTGCTCCCATTTTCTTACATGACAAAATCCAAGATGCTTCTGACAAGTTCCTAATTGGCTGCGTATATAGCTTAGCTACCGAATATCATGACATGCGTATCAGATATAAGGGAAGCAGTGCCAAGATAGTAAGCGGACTTTTCGCACTCGTTATCATGGTCTGTGGTGTACTTCTAACGCTCCAGCATTACACGGTTTATGAGTATGCATATAATGGACGAGTGCTTGGCTATGTAAAATCTGAAGATAGTGTAGTGGGCCTTCTCGACGTTGCGGGAGATCACATGTCATCAAATAATAGTGGGGCGCGAATTAAGTTCATTGCAGGTAACAATGTGACTTTTAGAAAGGTGTCTGCAGCAGAAAAAGATTTGGATGACCCAGATACAGTTATGAACAAGCTCACCTACATGACGGATATAGAGGTGTCGGCATACGGTATTTACCAAGATGGCAGATTGCTCACAGTTGTAGAAACAAAAGGCACCGCTGATTCGCTCGTAAACGAGACACTTGCTCATTACAAGAAGCCTGCAAAGGGCATGAAGATGGATCAAATTAAGTTCGTGAAACAGG
>NZ_CALHTQ010000165.1 GCF_938039775.1 uncultured Mogibacterium sp.
TCTTCGAGAGCAACAAAGGCATTAATCATATTCTTAGGCATATTCTTATATGAGATAAGCTGCCTGTCTTGATTGTAGAAGACGGTTGTGACTTTGTTGCCTTGATCATCATAGATTACGGAACTCTGTGCGACTGATTCATAGATATTTTCTGGATCAATCTTAGGAGCCGTACTGATAACTATGAACGTATATAGGATAGTTATCACGAAAAATATAGCAAATAGGAGGATGAGATCCTTTAATATCTTACCCTTGCTGAGCACCTTTGGTTTATTTTTAATCTTTTTACCGTTAACTACAACTGTTGCGCCTAGGCTCTTATTGTAGTAAGGGTTATCTTTTAAAAATAGGCGGTCCTTAAGTGGTTCCCCATTTCCCTTAATCACTCTAGTATGAAAGGAGCCAGTCTTCTTTTTCGAAGCATTTGACCTATCTTTAGATTTATTTTTCTTGTTTCTCTTGTTGCTCTTAGTAGATGAACCATCATCAGTAGATGACTGTGTTGCTTCATCTCCATCTAGCGCTTCGAACTTAGATAGAAACTCGTCTATTTCTCGTTCGTTGTTAGAAATCTTGTCATTTTCAGACTTCATTAGAAACCCTCCATTCAGGAATATTTTTCTTAAAGCAGACTAATACATGATATAGTCTTTGTTATTATATCACATATAGTCATGTGAATAATATTAATAGAAACTTAAATTAAATAATTGTTATAATTGAAAAAACGCTTCATAGCTACTGAACTTTGTCAAATAGGGTAGAAGCGTTTTGTAATTGTTTTAATAACTCCTTGCTATGTATTGAAATGCAGAGCAGCATTATCAACTTTAAAACTTAAGCAAACCAGACTTTGAATAAGAATTTATGTAGTTAAGTATTGTATTAGTGACTTTAATACCAGCGTCCTGGTCATCATCGTTAAGGTTGATATGAGTTATGTTTGCTTTATGTTGTATTCCTTTAAGTATGGACATAGTTGTGAACTTCTGATCTTTATCAAGAGGAATGGCTATTGTCTGTACAGCTTTATCATTGGCATTCGAGTAAATTGTGCTGAGGTCACTCGACAGTTTCTTGTTTTTATTACTGAACGCACTAAATAAGTCATACGTTGTTATTTTTAGACCCGCAAGTGAAGCTGCAGATTCATTGTCTTTCATAATCTGGTCACGATATGCATCTGTAACGCCTGTAGTATTCATCTTAAGATGCATCGTATCGCCATCAACATACAACTCCTCCATAGTATTTGTTGCATAAATATCACCCTTTGAATACTTTGCAGGAATCTTATCATCATCGCCAAATCGGTAATTGCTATTCTTATCTATATACAGATATGTGGTTAGATAGTCGATAGTTTTCTGAGATATTACAGTGTCTGGAAGCTTGGATTCATCTGTGATAACTGAGTAGCTCATCTTAGCTTCTGGGAAATATTTCTTATTTGCTTTCATGAACTTCTCGACTTGTCCGTCAAAATACTCCTTCGTGTCTTCGAGATTATATGAATCGATGAGTATTGTAAATTCAAGGGAGCTAGGGTACATATTCCCGTTGTTACCGACTTTTATATCTGCAATCTGGTATGAGACAGATTTGTTCTTATACTTTGCTACTATTGTATTAAATACGTCGAAAATATCTGGTTGCTGTGATACATATGAGCTAGGGTTGTTGGTTTTAATGCCGGTAATCTTGATTTTGATACCAGTATTTTGAGTTCTAGACTCAGTAGTATAAGGGATGGAAATGTCACTCATACCACTTGCAAACGAGGTGTTTGATATGTATAACTTCTTTCCACTACTTACGTATATGACGTTTGAGTTTGTAGGTACATATGAGCTGTTAATATTTTTAGCTCCAGAATGTTCATTGTTATCATTATTAAGGAAAATCGCAATTACACTGCCACCAGTCGTTTTTGATGTTGATACCTCGTGTAGTGTAGCCAGTGTATCAGCATCATTAGCAGCTGTTTTATAATTGTAGTCAGCTACTACAACAGTAGCAGGTGCTGTGACATCGGACGCTGTCTTTGTAATAATGATGTTTCCGTGTTCATCGGTTATAAATAGTACCTTGTCCTTTGCAGTCTCGCTCTCGATAAAATTTTGGAGATCAGAATTAGACTTAAAGCTTTTCGATTCTGATACTAATTGGTCACGAAAAGAAGTGTAGTTATCCTTATTAACTAGACGAGTCTTAGTCATTTTATAGTATGCGATT
>NZ_CALHTQ010000166.1 GCF_938039775.1 uncultured Mogibacterium sp.
CCGAAGATGAGAGTCTTAACCTTAGCGTTCTTAACAGCCTCAGCATACTTGCTATCCAACGCTTCAAGCTTCTTAGTATAAGCATCTAGATTCTTCTTATAAGTATCTGCGTGTTTCTTATCCTTCTCAGCAATGGCCTGCTCAATAGGCTGGCAGAGCTTAATCGCGTTCTTGAGGGAAAGCCATACATGTTCATCATACTCTACTTCTTCAGCATTTTCGTGATGATGTCCATCACCTTTCTCTTCTTCTTCTTCCTCAGCCTGCATGCCTTCCTTAACTTCCTCGGCCTTCTTGCTATCCTTCATCTCGTCCATGAGGTTGATTGCAACAAGGTCCTTGTTCTTTTTCTTCTTGAGAACATCATCAACCCACTCATCTGACTCACCACCAACATAGATGAAAATATCAGCATTCGAAATATCCTTGATATCCTGAGCCGAAGGCTGGAAACTGTGTAAATCAGTGCCGTTCTTCTGAAGTAGCTTCAGATCAACATCCTTGATTCTGTCGCCTAGAATCTCTCTAACCCAGTCGTACTCAGGAAATGTAGTTACGACAATCTTGAGTTTCTTGGAGTCTGCTTCCTTCTTGCCGCAGCTCGCAAGTGTACCAAGTGAAAGGATTGCAATCATCATAATTGCAAATATTTTAATAAGTTTATTACGCTTCATAAATACCTCCGTGCTATGTAACGTGAAAAATACAGATTTTGTAAAAAATAATATCGGTTACCGCACTTATCCGAATATCGTCATTCTCACGTCTGTCGGAGAATTAGCGATACAATAATTTATAGAGGATAACCGAAATTAAAAATCATTTTCAGTTTACCACCAGCGATTTATCATGTCAATGTAGAAAGAAAGTTTCACAAAACTATTAAAAATTTTTTTATGCCTTGCCTTCAGTGAAGTTAAGCAAAAATCGTGAAGATTTAGCGGGAAAATAAAAGAACATATGTTTGATTTTTGCTTGTGCCTCCACTATAATTGGGACAAGCAAAATAGTCAAGCAAAATATTTATCGCTGGTAGGAAACGGAGATGGATGAGAAGGTATCAGTTAACATATTCAATAATGAGGAGGAGCTAGAGGGGAGCAGAACATATTTGTGTATAGATCTGAAGTCCTACTATGCATCTGTAGAGTGCGTTGCTAGAGGGCTTAACCCGTTAGAAGCGAGGCTTTTAGTTGCAGATCCTACTAGGTCAGATAATACGATTTGCCTGGCGGTTTCACCTGCATTGAAGGCTATTGGAGTTGCAAGTAGACCGAGGCTCTTTGAAGCTAAGCAAGCGATAAGGAGAGCGGAGATAGAGCGAGGGCATGAGATCGATTACATCATAGCTCCGCCGCGGATGGCCGAGTATGTGCGCATATCGTCAGATATTTATTCTATATATATGAAATTTGTTTCGCCTGAAGATATTCACGTATACAGCATAGACGAGTGCTTCATGGATATTACGCATTATCTTCATATGTATAGATCCGCTGCGATGAGGCACAAGGTTTCGGCAGCTCGGGAGATGGCGATGACTATAATCAAAGCTGTACTGGCGGAGACTGGAATAGTTTCAACGGCGGGAATTGGAACTAACATGTTTCTGGCGAAGGTTGGCATGGATATAGTTGCTAAGAAGTGCAAGGCGGACGAAGATGGGGTTAGGATTGCAGAGCTCAACGAGACTTCGTACAAATATCTCCTTTGGAACCACCGACCGCTAACTGATTTCTGGCAAATCGGTCGAGGCAAAACCAAGAGGCTCGCTAAGATTGGAGCATATACGATGGGTGACATAGCACGCATTTCGCTTCATGAAGAGGAGTATCTATATAGAACATTTGGGGTAGATGCTGAGATATTGATAGACCATGCGTGGGGCAAGGAACCTTGCACTATGAAGGATATCAAGTCTTATAGGCCGGTCACACACTCTCTTTCTACAGGACAGGTTTTGCCGCGTGCATACAGATACGAAGAGGGGCGAGATATATTTATTGAGATGGCGGATAAGCTGTCGATGGATATGGTACAGAAGAAGCTTAAGGCATCTTACTTTTCGTTTATCATCAGCTTCGATGGAATTAGTCTCGAGAGCGGGGAGTACAATGGTCCGATTGTGGTTGATTTTTACGGAAGACCTATGCCTAAGGCGGTATCTGGCAATGTGCGGCTTCGGGTAGCTACGAACAGTACGTCTGAGATTATAAGGGGCTTAAAGGTGTCATTTGATCGTCTAATTGATCCAAAGCTCTATATAAGACGTATCACCATAGCGGCTAATGATATAAAGGCTGCAGATGAAGATGCGCAAATTGACATATTTTCGCTTGATGCTTGCGATGCAGATGAATCCAAGGAGGGCGAGTTGCAAGAAGTGATGTTAGCCATAAGAGAGAAGTACGGAAGTAATGCTTTGATAAAAGGAATGAATCTCAAAGAAGGCAGTACATACATTGAGAGAAATAATCAGATAGGAGGTCATAGGGCATAGATGGGTGTATATGATGAAAGAATTATAAGGGCAACAAAATTCGAATATGCCGATATTATAAATCGTGTGAGACCAGTCCATAGGGCTGATAAGTTTTCATATAAGCATCCGCGTATGAGCAGCGAGAAGCGTGCCAAGATATTTGCTCCGTTTGCAGCACTGTCTGGATATGATGATGCCTTAGCAGATAAGGAAGTGATATATGATAATAAAAGGGCGCTTACTGATTATGAATGTTTCGATTTAGACTGCAAGATTGCGACCATATATGAGAAGTGTAGCAACAGCATATTGGCGAGAGAAAATGGCATTGAAGTCAACGTCCTGTATTTTGAGGCCCTCGATGGAGAGGAACTTCGAGGCAGGTACAAGGAAGTAAGTGGACTCGTTACTAAAGCAAGACCTGACAAAGAGATTATTATGGTGCTAGACCGAGAAATTTCACTAAAGTCAATATACAGGCTGGATATTATCAAGATGAATGATATTAATGATAAATAAAATCCCTGCTCTTTGAAGCAGGGTGTGTGTATTCACTTGTATCTAGCTGTACGGCATAGTACATAAATCATATGAACCTATATGAAACTATATTATGGTTAAAGTTAAATGTAAAAGATAAGGTCTAAACTCGTGCAATCTGCTCGATACCCTCGACTGTGCCGAGAAGCTCCATACCGACAGGTCTCCAGTAATCGTAGATGAGGATAGGACCACTATATTCATACAGAAGTCTTATGACTGTATTAAAGAATATAGGGTTATTGATAAACATCTTGACGTTGAAGTTACAATCATACTGTTTACTTTCTGTGTACGGATACTTGAAGTTGATGATCTGTGACTCGGGCTCACAGTCATAGTAACGTAGTTCAAGTAGCTTATAACCGGTGAACTTGAACTTATTATCATCAGCATTATCGCGATGAGCGATTATTTGATTTATATTTGCATCGGTCATAATCTGCACATCGCCAGCATTGTTCTTGCAGAGCTCGTATAACTCCCTGACTGTATTAAGTGCATGTGGTCTCTCAGCTTCGCTCTCATCTACAGGGATGATTCCTTTGCCGATTAGGTGCTGCAGAAATTCCTCGCATGAGAAAGTTTCAAGAGTATAGTCTTCGAGCTTGCTGCTGGAAGAACATTCAATAGTTACATTCGAGTTGTCGATTTCTTTAAAGTTGATATATGCCATTTTGGTCACCTCTAATCTCTATTAGCATTGGTATTATACCACTAGAGTGCGGTTAGGTCATTAACAAATAAATATAGAGGCGGCACTCCGTTAGAAATGCCACCTCTTACTTGAGTTTGTATAATCGTATATGCAGTATGGTCGGCTATGTAATAGCAGCATTGACTATAAAGACTGCTAAGACTACTTATACTTGTAGAAGCCCTCGCCAACGTTGACACCAGTCTTGCCCTCATCGATGTATTTCTTGAGCATAGCAGCAATCTTGCCGGCGTTTGAGTCGGGATTCTGAGCTTCTGGGTTGCTGGATACGATGTTATAAGCTGTAGTGAGTCCAACGATATCTAGTATCTGGAAAGGACCTAATGGTGAACCTGTTCCGATTTTCCAAGCACGGTCGATGTTCTCGTGATCTCCGATTTCGTTAGCTAGTAGGTACTGAGCCGAATTGAGGAATGGCACGAGCATTGAGTTGAGCAGATAACCAGGCTGCTCCTTGAGAACCTTGATAGGAACCATATTGATTGCCTTTGCAAACTCAACAGTCTCATCGAATACAGATTGCGAAGTTTCACTGTGACCCATAACTTCACCAATATTGCTTCTCCAGATGTTGTTAGCAAAGTGAAGTGCAAGATATCGCTCTGGATTCGATAAGTCCACTTTAAATGTGCTAGGCAGGAATGTCGAAGAGTTGGTCATTACTATTGTATTGTTATCGAGAACCTTGTCGAGCTTCTTGTAGAATTCATGCTTTTCATCTGGAATTTCGGCCATGCTCTCGATGTAATAGTCACAACCCTTTGCAGACTCCTCTAGAGATAGGGAAAGCTTTAGGTTCTTGTAAGCTGATTCAACCTTTTCTGTCAGCTCGTCGAGCTTTTCGCTCGTTAGGTCTTCTGCCTTTACACCAAAGCCTCCAGGAACTGGAACGCCAGGTTTACCGAGGTTCTGTCTTAGAGTGTCGATTTCAGCTAGGTAAATCTTGTGGAGTCTATCAATTTTAGGCTGAGCTCTACCTATAGAAGCTTCGCTTCTTAACCATATCGTTGTATCAAATCCGGAGAAAGCGCTCTGAAAAGCAATCTGGCTGCCGAGTACGCCGCCACCGGCTACAGTAACTTTTTTATTATTCATGGGATTACCTCCTATATATATAGCAACTTGTGTTAGTTTCGTATAGCTCGATTATACACCTAAAATTAAATAAAATCATACAATTTTTAATAGTACACAATTATTTCGCTAAAACAACACAATTCGGAATGATTGCAGCTATTGACAGAGTTCAAGATTAGTTCTATTATACTTATTAGTTCTTGGTTTATTATATTTAACTATCTAGTCCAAGAACTGGTAAATATGGTAATTGACTTCAGGGCAGGGTGTAATTCCCTACCGGCGGTATAGCCCGCGAGCCGAGAGGCATGATTCGGTTAGATTCCGAAGCCGACAGTTAAAGTCTGGATGGGAGAAGCTTTTATTCTGAAGAGTGCATTAGATGCACAGGGATGAATTGCAGGAGCTCTGAAGGAGCTTCTTTTTTAGTGCATATCCATTCTATTGAAGGGTCAATTGTATATTTATTCGAATGAGGAGAGAGAAATGTCGTTAGAGAGAGTTGATGAACTGATGCTACA
>NZ_CALHTQ010000167.1 GCF_938039775.1 uncultured Mogibacterium sp.
CGCGTTGATTTACAGCGTGTTCATGAACAAGATGATTCTGCTTGGACAGGGTGGCGTACAACTGATGATTTTCACCAAGAAAATCAAAGAGATTAACGAGAGATTGTTGCAGCTTGGCTTCGGTACAACTATCATGCATGCTACAGGTGGATACCTGCAGTCCGCACAGGATTTGGTGTACTGCGTAGTAGGAAGCAGAAATCTCAACAAGGTAAAACAAGCGGCTCTTGAAATAGACGAACATGCATTTATTACAATAACTAACGTTAGTGAAGTAAATGGCAATGGATTTACAACGTGGTTCAGTGATCAAGAGTATGTTCCTAAGGTCACAGAGAGACGCGAAGGAATTGAACTTATGCAAAAAGAGGAGTGAAGATAAAATGACTCAGGAAGAACGTTTAGATATATTAACTCAGGTTGCATCTGGAATAGCAAAATTAATGGGTAGTGATACAGAGGTTGTACTACACGATTTGACTAAGAGAGAAATCGTTTATATGCATAATAACAATATTACTGGTAGGGAGAGAAGCTACAGAATTAACCCTGGAGTATATGATGTTATCAATAATCTTGCTGATGGAGAGGGGCACTTAATTGGCTATGCAAGTAAGTCAGCACAGGGGAAAAAGCTTCGTGCGTCCCATTTCATGTTTATGGATGACGATAGTAATCCTGCTGCTATGATCTGCATAAATCAGGATCCTTCAAAAGTTCAGGATATTATAAACTACCTCAACGATTCGATTAAAATACATGATGTTGAGGAGCCAACAGCTACGGATTCGGCATATTCAATCAATGATGAAGACTACATTCAGAATGTAATGAAGGATGCTATCGTTAAGTCGATAAAGCAGTATGATCCTAACTTTATCCATACAAAGGAAGGCAAGATTAAGCTTCTAACTAAGTTTAAGTTCCAAGGTTTATTCTCAGTAAAAGAAGCTGTTCCATTTATATGTAGACAGCTTTCAATCTCTCAGGCTACGTTATATAACTACCTGCGTGAGATAAGGGATGAGGAAGGGCGCGAACCATATAATGAGCTTAAGCTCAGGTAGTAGACTTCAGATATATGTATCAAGCTAAGATAATAATGACATAAAGACGCAAGCGACAATTCGCTTGCGTCTTTATGCAATTGCTCATATGCGTTGTGAAAAATAATCATAGAAGCATATATAAAATTAATATTCAAATAATGTAGAATCATTAAATAATTTAATCATATCCAAGTGTATTGTATGCGAATGTAAACATGAAGTATAATGAGAATATATATCTATATATGTAGATATAAGCTTTTGACACATATTATATTTGTGGAGGAATGTTATGAAGAAAGACGTTGAAATTGCTCAGGAAGCGAAAATGCTTCCGATTACAGAAGTTGCAAAAGCGCTCGATATCCCGAGTGATGAGCTTGAGCAATATGGAAAATACAAAGCTAAGCTCTCATATTCGTATATTAAAGAAAATATGAATAGAGAAGATGGTAAACTAGTACTAGTTACAGCAATAAACCCAACTCCTGCAGGAGAGGGAAAGACTACTACTAACGTTGGCCTTTCTATGGCTTTAAGCAAACTAGGTAAGAAGACTGTTACAACTCTACGTGAGCCGTCTCTAGGACCTTGCTTTGGAGTTAAGGGAGGAGCTGCTGGTGGCGGATATTCACAGGTAGTTCCAATGGATGATATCAATCTGCATTTTACGGGTGACTTCCATGCTATTACATCCGCACACAACCTACTTGCAGCCCTGTTAGATAACCATATTCATCAGGGTAACAAGCTCGGTATCGTTACTAAGAAAATCGTTTGGAAGCGTGTTGTAGATATGAATGACCGTTCACTCCGTAACATAGTAATTGGACTCGGTGGTAAGGGTGATGGCGTAACACGTGAGAATGGATTCGATATCACAGTTGCTTCTGAGATTATGGCTATTCTGTGCTTATCCTCAGACCTTGATGATCTCAAGGAGAGACTGTCCAAGATGGTAGTTGCATATAACTATGATGGAGAGGCTGTAACTGCTGGAGACCTAGAAGCTACAGGTGCTATGGCACTCCTTCTTAAGGATGCAATCAAGCCTAACCTAGTGCAGACACTTGATAACACACCAGCGTTTATTCACGGTGGACCATTTGCAAATATCGCTCATGGCTGCAACTCGGTAGTTGCTACGAAGACCGCACTAAAGCTTGGAGATTATGTAGTTACTGAAGCTGGATTTGGCGCTGACCTTGGAGCTGAAAAGTTTTTTGATATCAAGTGCAGATATGCTGGACTAAAGCCAGACTGTGTAGTGATAGTTGCGACAGTTCGTGCGCTCAAGATGAACGGTGGAGTAGCTAAGGATAACCTTGCTGAAGAGAATTTAGAAGCACTAAAGGCAGGTTCTTCTAACCTTATTAGACATATTGAGAACGTTGCTAAATTCGGTGTTCCATCAGTAGTAGCAATCAATAGATTCCCAACTGATACAGAGGCTGAACTCGAACTTCTCGATAAGATTTGCGAAGAGTATGGAGTGAAGGTGGTTCTATCCGAAGTATTTGCAAAGGGTGCTGAAGGTGGAATGGAGCTTGCTGAAGAAGTAATTAGAATCTGTGAAGAGGGCAAGGCGGACTTTAGGCCTCTATATGATCTAGAGCTTTCTATCGAAGAGAAGATGGAAAAAATCGCAAAGGAAATTTACCGTGCAGATGGAGTTGATTTCACTCCAGCAGCTCAGAAGCAGATCAAGGAGCTTACTAAGTTGGGCTACGATAAACTGCCAATCTGCGTTGCAAAGACTCAGTATTCATTCTCTGATGATGCAACACTTCTCGGTGCACCTACAGGATTCAGAATCACTGTTAGAGAACTAAAGGTATCTGCTGGAGCAGGATTTATAGTTGCACTTACAGGATCAATCATGACTATGCCAGGACTTCCTAAGGTGCCTGCTGCTAATGGTATGGACGTGCTTTCTGACGGAACTATTATCGGACTATCATAAGATGTAATATGATTATGCACCAGATTATGTAGTTATGCTTTTTGCCACATGTATCTGGTGCTATAATCAATTTAAGACAATACTATTAGATATTATTATTTAATTGTTCATTCGAAAGGAGACTATAAATGAGTGTTATTCAGGAGAGACTCGCTGCACTCCGTTCCAAGATGCAGGAGCACAGTATTAACTATTACGTAGTTCCAACTGCTGACTTCCATCAGAGCGAATATGTTGGTGAGCACTTCAAGGCAAGAAAGTTCATCACAGGATTCTCAGGATCCGCAGGTGTTGCAGTAGTAGGTCTAGAAGGAGCATGGCTCTGGGTTGATGGAAGATATTTCATTCAGGCAGCTGAGCAGTTAAAGGGTACATCCGTTGAGTTAATGAAGATGGGTGAGCCTGGTGTTCCAACACTCGATGCTTTTATCAGTAGCAACCTTAAGAAGGGTGAGAAGATTGGATTTGACGGAAGAGTTGTATCCATGGATGAGGGACTACTTTATGCTGAAATTGCTAAGAAACACGAAGGCTGCATAGAGTACAGTGTAGATCTTATTGATGAGATTTGGACAGATAGACCGCCGCTATCAGAGAAGCCTGCATTTGATCTTGACGTTAAATATGCAGGAAAGACTGTAGCTGAGAAACTAGCTGATATCCGTGAGAAGATGGTAGAGGCTGAAGCAGATATGCACGTTGTTACAACACTTGACGATATCTGCTGGACACTCAACATTCGTGGAGATGATATAGACTTCTTTCCACTAGTTCTATCATATGCTCTGATGGATGATAAGACATATCATCTATACATTGATGAGCGTAAGCTAGATGACAAGATTAAGTCTCGCCTTGCTGCAGATGGAGTAGTTCTACACCCATACAATGACATTTACGAGGATATAAAGAAGATTCCTGCAGATACAAAGCTAATGCTCGATGCATCCAAGGTTAACTATGCTCTATTCTGCAACATCCCTGAGTCAGTTAAGAAGATTGACGTGATGAATCCAGAGATGATCTTCAAGAATGTTAAGAACTCAGTTGAGCTTGAGAACATAAGAAAGGCACAGATTAAAGACAGCATTGCACATCTACGTCTTATGAAGTGGCTAAAGGAGAATGTCGGCAAGATTGAAATGACAGAGCTTAGCGTTGCTAATAAGCTCGATGAGTTCCGTGCTGAGCTCGGAAACTTCATCCGTCCAAGCTTCGAGCCAATTTCATCATATGGAGCTCATGCTGCGATAGTTCACTACGCACCATCTCCTGAGACAGACATTCCAGTGCTACCTAAGGGACTTCACCTGACAGATACTGGTGCAGGATTCTACGAGGGTTCAACTGACATCACAAGAACTTATGTTGTAGGTGAGATTACAGACCAGATGAAGAAGGATTTCACTCTAGTTGCTATCAGTAACCTCTCTCTAGCAAATGCTAAGTTCCTATACGGCTGTAATGGTGTAATTCTCGATGCTTATGCAAGAAAGCCATTCTGGGATCGCCATCTAAACTTCAATCATGGAACTGGTCATGGTGTAGGATACCTTCTAAATATTCACGAGGGACCTGCTAGCTTCCGCTGGGTATATAGAAAGGGCAACCAGTGCGTAATCGATGAGGGTATGGTTATTACCGATGAGCCAGGAATATACATCGAAGGTTCTCACGGAGTTCGTCTTGAGAATGAGCTTCTCTGTGTACTAGATGAGGTTAATGAATACGGCAAGTTCCTCAAGTTTGAGCCAATAACTCTAATTCCATTTGACCTAGATGCTATTGATCCAGATTTCATGACACCTGAAGAGCGCAAGCAGCTTAACGACTATCATAAGCATGTATATGAGGTTATCGCTCCATACCTAGAAGAGGATGAGAGAGATTACCTTGCTAAGTATACAAGAGAGGTTTAAGCACAATTAATATATCTTAGTATAGATAAAGTAAAGAGTGACCCATCCAGTTTACTGGATGGGTCTTTTAATGATAAAATATGTGCAGATATTTTTGACCTGAATACGTACACGAGTTGGATAGTAAGAGCTGAAGAGGTATTAGGGACAGGGTAAATGATTAATATATTTATTTTAGAAGATGAGATACTGCAGCAATCGCGAATCGACAATATAATCAGGGAAGTAATCGATCAGAAAGCTTTGAAGTGCAAAACTCCAGAAATTTTTAGCAATCCAAAACAGATGCTAGAAGCTGTTACAGAAAGGGGCTCTCACCAACTGTTTTTTCTAGATATCGAGATTAAGGGAGAAGGGCAAAAGGGACTGGATATTGCGAAGGAAATACGTAGTAGAGATCCTAACGCGACGATCGTATTTGTAACAACGCATACAGAATTTATGCCTGTTACGTTTAAATATAAAGTAGCTGCGCTGGACTTTATCGATAAAGCACTTGATGAAGAATCGTTTAAAGATCGTGTGTGCTCAGCTATCGAGTACACTATTGATAAGCTTGGAACAAGCTTATCTCAAGACTCATTCATATTTGAAACAGCAATGACACGCGTACAAGTGCCATTTAATAATATACTTTATTTTGAGACCTCTCCAACGATTCACAAGGTTATTTTGCATACTAAAGATGAACGCATGGAGTTTTATGGTAGCATAGCTGATGTTGAAAAGGCTGATAGCCGTCTTTACCGCTGCCATCGATCATTTGTAGTTAATCCTGATAATATAATTAAGATAGATAAGGAGAGCAAGGTTGCTATGTTCGAAAATGGAGAGAGCTGTCTGATATCAAGGATGAAGTACAGAGGACTGCTTGAAAAACTCAAGCATTAGATATTAAGGTGTTTAGAGAAATGTTGTTAGAAATTTTTAGTATTGCGCTTAAGATACTCTTAACAATGCTTTTATACAGTCAGGTAAGTGAGAAAAAGTTTAAGCTGCACTGGTATATAGTGTTTCCGCTGGTTTACGTTTTGATTTTTATGTTATGCCCACCAGCTGGATACTTCGGCTACTTTTTTATATTTGTAGCATACAGCTTTTTCGCTAATCCTCATGGTAATAAGCTATTTAACATATTTATTGGGGTTTATCCTATCGTTATATTAAGCTTGCTCGGAAGACTACTTGCGTATCACTTATTCCCTCTAGTGGGAATCACGGTTTATAACGAGGTAAATATTAGTATTTACGATTTATTGATTGATGCTCTCACATTCCCTTTCTACCTTCTAATCATTAAAACTCTAAAATTAGACTTTAACGATTTGAAAAAGGGGTTTGAGTGCAACTTCTTTAACCGTATGCTACTTGTCGTGGATGTATCAATGCTTGTATACATGCTTATTATTTCAGTCCTTATGATTTTTGGTGAGAAAATATCGCATGCTGATTACTTGCGTGGTAACGTCAATGATGCCTATATTATATTGTTCTTTGTGATGCTGCTTTATCTAAATTCAACCTCAAAGGAAAAGCTTAAGGAGGAGATCCTTAAACAAAAGGATATTCAGCTAAGCGAACTATCAAACTATAGTCATCACATAGAGAATTTATACGGTGAGATTCGCAGCTTTCGCCATGACTACATCAATATCCTTACCAGTATAAAAGTGGGTATTGACAATAAGGATATCGATGCAATCAAGAGTGTCTATGAAGGTGTTCTCAGGGACAGTGGTAAACAACTATATAACAGCAAGTTTGATATAGCAAAACTCTCTAATATAAAAAACGATGCCGTGAAAAGTGTACTTTCTGCAAAGCTTATTGAAGCACATAGTAGAGGTGTGGAGATCGCAATTGAGATAGAAGATGCTGTATATGACTTCAAGATAGATCTGCTAGACTTTATCAAAGTGATGTCAATTCTTTGTGATAATGCAATCGAAGCGAGCTTAGAGTCAGAATTGCCAAAGCTGACAGTTGCACTGATTCTCGATGGTGAAGCCCTTATATTAGTGATTGAAAATTCGACCAAAGAGGATAAGTTGAATATCAGCCATATATTTGAAGAAGGTTACTCAAGTAAAGGCGAGGGAAGAGGAATTGGACTTCATAATGTCAGAGAAATCCTTGCAAAGTATCCTTTTTCGTCCGTATCTACTCGAAGCGCAGATTATCTGTTCTCTCAGACGATTACATTTAGAAAATAACACACTAACAAATATATTTTCATACATGAAGCCTGGATACTAAATATCCAGGCTTTTGTGCGCCTTCGATTAGTCACCTTATTAAAGTACGAATGTAGGAGCGGATGATTAACCGTTAGCGACATTTTAAGTGCCGTTCTTGACAAACATGGTTTTATCAATTGGCTATGACCTATAATGTTGTCACAAAGCAAGAATAGAAGAACGGAGGCTCATATGTTTAAAGTAAAAGAGATAGAGAAATCGTTTAAAAATAAAGAAGTTTTAAAGGGCGTGACATTTGAGATTTCAGAAGGAGATAGAGTCGCATTGCTCGGAGGTAACGGTGCTGGTAAGAGCACTCTTCTTAAGATAATTGCTGGACAGATAGTGGCTAACTCAGGTGAAGTAGATACTAGCCTTGATTTTCAGACTGAAATAAGCATGATGCCACAAGCAGATATACTTATCGATGATTTGACAGTATCTGAAATTGTTAGTCTAAAGTGCAAGATGAATAAATTAAGCGATGCCTGTATTGAGGAACTACTCATGATGGTTGAACTTCAAGAACATCAGAAGCAGTATGTCGGAAGCTTATCTGGTGGACAGAAAAGACGTTTATCACTTTTACTGACGTTGCTTAATTCTCCTAAGCTTATTTTTTTAGATGAACCGACTACAGGGATGGACCTTGAATCAGTAGATAACTTTTGGAAGCTACTCGAGAATAAGAATTACACATCGGTAATTGTCACTCACGACTTCAATCAGATAGATCGTTTCTTTACGAAGGTGCTCATCTTGAAGGATGGAATAATAACTGCAAATGAATCAGTGGAGTCCATCCATGATTCTGGCAGGACAATAGAACAGTATTACCGTGAGAAAATCGAAATGGAGGACTAAAGCTATGAAGATGATACAATTAAAACAGGTTTTAAGAAATAAAAGATTCCTTCTATTTACTATCTTCGTTCCTGTTATATGGTATGTGTTTATTTCCAATGTGCAAAAGGGTGTTTTACCGAACATCGTATTCGGTATAGCAGTATTTATCGGAATCATTGGAAACAGCCTAGCAACGTTTAGCAAGCGAATCGCAACAAATATTGAGTTCTACTCATTTGAATCGCGGTTCACAAGATATGCTGTGAAAGACTACCTTCTTGATCAGATGCTCGTTCAACTAGCGTTAAATACGCTAATATTCATGGCTGTACTTGCATTCGCCGTTTCTTTTTTTAACCTCCATGTTACAGCCAGTCTTGTAGTTCAGTTTCTACTCCTCACGGTTATGGGAATATATTTTAGCATTATCGGTTTTGTACTCGGTGTGCGCGTTGATGCAAAGACACTTGATACGATAAGCTTTCCTGCTATTATCTTGGCAGCGATGACAATAATACCATTTGCTTCTCTAGGTGCAGATGGAGGATTCATCGTGGCTGTTAGCAAAATTCAGATGATTTTCCCTGGATACTATTACAGTGATATCGTAACAGCGATTTCATCAGGGAGTCCAGTTGATTCAAAAGATGTTTTGCTATTTCTAATAGTGTTCATCTTGAACATAATTCCGCTTTACTTAATAGTTCCAAGAGTGAAAGAAATCAAGGGTAGATAGTAATTAAAACATATAATTAATTAGAGTTATTTAATCCAAAGGCTCTGCAATATTAAGAGCTTTTGGATATTTTTAATATCGAACAGAGAAACAAAATCTCTTAATACAAAATGATTGGGCGTAATGCCCAATCATTTTCGGTACATAAGATTCTAAACTGTATTTATATAAACTTTAAGAAATATTTTACTGATTCGACAGCATTTGCATAATTAAAGGTGTAATGAAGTGAAGAATGAGACGAAAAACAAGAAAATTGAATTAATTGAGATTGCTGTTGTTGACGTGTATATAGGGGAATATCAAGTATAATATTAGCTTCAATTAGATATAAAAAATGTAGCTGCTGAAATCAGCAGCTACATCAGAATTTGATGCTCTCTAGTTACTATATGCTATGTTCAGTCTATATAGCTTCATTAAAGAGTGTAGAGCCAAATATTAATAGTGTAGATATCATTAATTTATTTAAGTCCTATTGCTCTTATGCTTCATCTTTATCCTTAACTAGCGACATTAACTTTCCGTCGATAGCGAATAGGATGACCGTGCTTACAAATGCAATAGCAGCGATTGTTATACAAGCTTTGGAGAATGCGAACTTTCCACTGAATGCAAATGCATATACATTTCCGTATAGCTTAGCAGCAGCGAATAGACCTAGACCCCATACGGCCGACATGATAGCAAGAAGTCGGCTTGGTGAGTACTGTCCTATAAATGCATTTCCAAGAGGTGAGAAGAACATCTCTCCTAGTGTTAAGAATAGGAAGAATATGATCAGTAACAGTACTGTAGGTTTGCTATCTCCACGCACGATGTCGATAACTGCATAGTAGATGTATCCGATACCGAGGAATGCTAATCCAATACCAAGCTTCTTGAATATACTTATATCACCTTGTGGTCGAGCTGCAAGCTTCTGCCATAGAAGCGCAGTGAGCGGTCCGGAAATTACACATAGCAGAGCGTTTAGTGAGTCGAACCATGTTGTAGGAACAGTAAATCCGCCAACCTTCCAGTTCATATTCTCTGTCCAGTGGTAGTAGATTGGAAGATAAGCTAGATACCAGAACATCCAAAATATTATCTGAAAGGCTGAAACTAGAATGATTGCGGATACACGCTTCTTCTCGAGAAGAGTCATCTTTTGATGTGTCTTTGCCGCTGCCTTCTCTTCAGCCTCTCTCTGTAGCTCTTCTTCGGTCTTGTACATCTTAAATGGCTTCTTGCCGTAGTCCTTACCCTTTAACAACATTCCAACTGTGAACCATATACAACCAAGAAGCATTGATATAGCAGCAAGTCTAAAGCAAGGGCGGAAACCTAGAACATTACCTGATTTAAAGGTGTATTGATAAAGGATTCCAGCAACTAGCGGTCCGAAGAATGCGCCGACGTTAACGAGTGAATAACGGATAGAATATGCTGAGTTAAGATCTTCAGGGCGTACAACTCTTCCGATAAGTGGACCAGTCTTAAATAGACCTAGACCAAATGCAACGCAGAATATCATTACATATACAAGCGTGGCATCATGTGCAACGGATCCAGAGAAGTATCCGATTGCGATTATAAGCATTCCGACCGGAGTAGTATATCTGGCACCTACTAATTTATCGGTGATGAATGCTCCTAGGAAACCTGCAAGATATGAATAAGCGGTTAAATCCGCCTGCATCTTTGCGCCTGTTGTATTAGCAAGACCAAGTCCACCAGATGCAACAGCAGTGGTAACAAAAACTAGAATCAGAGAACGACCAAGATAAAATGATAGACGATCAAAGATCTCTGTACAGCCACAAACCCAAAACGCTATCGGGAATTTGCGCTTTCTTTCAAGTTCTGTCATGAGATACCTCCTTAATAAGGTGTGACAGCAATAACTTACGTTCTCCGTCTTGACTGTACCTTGTGCAAAAGGAAAAAGTGCACATGTATCAATAATCAAAACAGGGAAGAAAACACACTATTAATATATGGAATAGTGATGCCATATCACAAATTAATTTTGCCATATATGGAAAAACAAGTAAACAGCTACGCATAAGAAAAAAGACAATTCAGCCTAATAAAAAACCACCTCATAATAGAGATGGTTAATTATATGTTTATAAAATTAATAGATGAAATCTATGCTGATGGTTCGTCATCGTGATTCATAGCAGGGCACTCTGCTAGGAAGTTATTGACATGATTACAAATAGCTTCATATGTAGCCTGGCTAATGTCGTGCTCAATCTTGCACGCATCCTCATCAGCAGTTTCCTTATCAATACCAAGCAGGTTTAAGAAACGGGAAAGCATCTTGTGCCTATCGTAAATTTTTGTAGCAATAGACATTCCAGTCTCAGTGAGGTGAATCAGACCATCATCGTCCATAGTAATGTAGCCGTTCTCTCTGAGCCTTTTGGTAGCATATGAAACGCTAGGCTTCGTAACATCGAGATGCCTTGCAATATCGATGGACTTAATGTATCCTCTCTGCTCACTAAGCATCAGCATTGTCTCTAAATAATCTTCCGAAGACTTCTGAATTTTCATGAAATATCCCTCCTTCATTTATAGTTAGATTAGCATAACACACCGATAATAGCAACATTGCGTATAATAAGAAACGATAAATTTAAATTTTTCTTGATTTAGTTGTTGACAATTTAATTTAAAATGGTATTATATTAATAACGATAACGATTATCAATATTAGAGGTAATAATGATTAAGTATAGCAAACAGCGTCAAGCGATTAAGAACCAATTATTGAATAGGGGCGATCATCCGACTGCGGAGACTCTATATTCAGAGCTTAAGCCTAGCATGCCTAATCTTAGTATTGCTACCGTTTACAGAAATCTAAAGCAGCTGGAGGGAATGGGAGAGATTTCAACCATTATCACAGATGGGGCAACTAGGTATGATTATAATGTAAAGCCCCACGCACATTTTTTCTGTAATAAGTGTGGCGCAGTTCTCGATATTGATACCGATAGGGAGCAGATCGTTAAGATAGGTCAGGAAAACTTTTCTGGCTCTATAGAAGGGTACGAAGTCAACTTTTATGGCACCTGCCCTGACTGCATGACGAAGAGTCGTGCATAGATGATTAACAAAATGACTTTATTTTTATGTAATTCAGCAATGCTGAAGAAGGGAGTATGAAAATGGCTAAGTATGTATGTCAGGTATGTGGTTACGTTCACGAGGGAGATCAGGCACCAGAGAAGTGTCCAGTATGCGGAGTTCCTGCGGAGAAGTTCAAGAAGCAGGAAGGTGAGATGTCTTGGGCAGCTGAGCATGTTGTAGGGGTTGCTCAGGGTGCTAGCGAGGACATCATGGCTGATCTAAGAGCTAACTTTGAGGGAGAGTGCAGCGAGGTAGGTATGTACCTTGCAATGGCTAGAGTTGCTCACAGAGAAGGATATCCTGAAGTTGGACTATACTACGAGAAGGCTGCTTACGAAGAGGCAGAGCACGCTGCTAAGTTCGCTGAGCTTCTAGGAGAGGTTTTAACAGACAGCACAAAGAAGAATCTACAGCTGAGAGTTGACGCTGAGAATGGCGCAACAGCTGGAAAGTTTGACCTTGCTAAGAGAGCAAAGGCTGCTAACCTTGATGCAATCCACGACACAGTTCACGAGATGGCTAGAGACGAGGCTAGACACGGAAAGGCATTTGCTGGACTCCTAGAGAGATACTTCGGCTAAATTCCGAAATAAGTGCAGATACTATTCAAATAAAAAATGGGGCCGAGGTCCCATTTTTTATTTATTAGACAAGCTTTAGTAATGGCTTCTTTATAAATGCGTCACCTAAAGCACAAATAACATGTGCTATAATACGCCATATAAGACTAAAAAATATTCACCACGGGGTGGAGTTAAAAACATAGGGGGAAAGAGATGTATTATCGCGATGATGGCGGCCTTGGTTGCTTGATTGGAATATTTATCATATTAATTCTATTATCAGCTGTGATGGCTATTATCCTGAGTCCAATTTTTTGGATTGTTGTCGGTATTCTTGTGCTGTTTCAAGCAATTTCGAATAGATGGGGAAGCCACAGAGATGAAGAGCCGCAGCAGTACCATTATAGAGAGAGTAGATCGTATACAAGCAATAATACTGTAAATAATGAATTAGAAGAAGAATTTACCAAAGATGCAGTGGATGTTGATGTGGAGGTAATTCCGGACGATAAGTAACATCACTCCACTAAGATCAATGTTTATTCAAGCAGTAATGATTTGCCTGGTAAAATACAAATAACAACTTCGGTGATAAGATTTCCGCTTTTTCGCCGGAGCTTTTTTGTATAAATATAGTAGTATCACTTTGCAGGAGGAATATTATGCAGCAGATTAAGTGCCCTAAGTGCGGTGAAGCATTTCAAATAGATGAAGCTGGCTATGCAGCAATTGTAAAGCAGGTAAGAGATAAAGAATTTAATAACGAGATTAAGCGTGCTGAAGAACAGTACAAAGACGACAAGGCTGCGGCTGTAAACCTTGCTAAGGCTGAAACTGAAAAGAAAGTGCAGGAGCTTATCGCAGCTAAAGAACAGGAGATAATTAAACTCCGTGCTAGCATCGATACCTATGATAAAGAGAAAGCTTTAGCAATTAATGAAGCGGTCCAGGAGAAGGAATCCGAGTACAGGAAATTAGTCGATGCAAAAGACGCAGAGTATCGTAAATCTGTAGCATTGAAGGATGAAGAGCTTTCAAAAAATAAAGAGGAACTTCAGAGACTTTCCGGTGACCTTAAAGTTAATGAAAAAGAGGCTGCTTTAAACCTTCAGGTACTCAAGGATGAGTATGAGACGAAGCTAAAGATGAAGGATGAGCAGATTGATTACTATAAGGACCTTAAAGCGCGTCAGTCTACCAAGATGGTAGGTGAGACACTTGAGCAACATTGTGAGATAGAATTTAATAAGCTCAGAGCGACAGCTTTTCAGAATGCATACTTTGAGAAGGATAATGATGTGAGAAGCGGGAGCAAAGGCGACTATATATTTAGAGAGAAGGACGAGTCGGGTCTTGAAATCGTATCCATAATGTTCGAGATGAAAAATGAGATGGATACAACTGCTACAAAGCATAAGAACGAAGATTTCTTTAAAGAGCTAGACAAAGATAGAAAAGAGAAAAAGTGTGAATATGCAGTTCTTGTGTCGATGCTAGAGGCTGACAACGAATATTACAACCAGGGTATTGTAGATGTGTCTCATAGATACGAGAAGATGTATGTTATAAGGCCTCAGTTCTTTATACCTATAATCTCATTGCTGCGTAATATGGGGTATAACTCTTTAAAATACAAGCAGGAGTTAGAGTCGATAAAAGCGCAGAATATCGATATAACACATTTTGAAGAAGATATGGAGAGCTTCAAGAGTGCTTTTGCGAGAAACTATGATATCGCTTCTAGAAAGTTTCAAGAGGCGATTGATGAGATTGATAAGTCAATAAATCACCTTGAGAAGATTAAGAAGGCGCTGACTTCATCTGAAAATAATTTGAGGCTAGCGAATAATAAGGCTGAGGATTTAACGATTAAGAAGCTAACCAAAAACAATCCTACTATGCAGGAGATGTTCAAATCGCTTGAAAAGAGTGAATAAATTGTGTTAGAATATTTAACTAGATTAATTAGAAAAGGAATAGTGAAATGAGCAAAGGGAAGCAGAGACCACCACAATACATTAGACAGTCGAAGGGATATCAGCAGAATCTATATAAGAAGCAGATGAAGGAACAGGATATTCAGGTTCCAAAGTCTATTAATATCGAGAAGATAACTAAAATCAACAGAATTTTAGGAATAGTTTGGATTGCTTTGATTTTTGTATGCGGATTCTTCTGGACATGGATTGCAGCAGCAGTTCTTGCTGTAGCTGGTGCTGCTTATATGGGCGGATTTTTCGCATATATGAGCAATTATTCCAAGAAGTATCTTGGTGCTTACAAGAAGATGGGTGTGCCAAAGGAGATGTATATGAAGCAGCTTAAAAAGAATGGCACAGATGCAAAGAGCATGGAGAGAATGTCTAAGCTTTGGGATAAGATTAAAGTAGATTAATTTTGTAATTGAGATTCATATTACAAAGAAAACCAAAATAATAGCTCGATTGAAGGATGCTGTTATTACAAAAATTTATAGCAAGACAAGCTAAAAGAGGGGCGAAAG
>NZ_CALHTQ010000168.1 GCF_938039775.1 uncultured Mogibacterium sp.
TAGTAAGCATATATCTGTAGAGGAATTACGCTGAGAAGTGGTGAAACTTCATCCATGCACTCTGGGATGTAGAATGTTTCATCAGAATGCTCCTCAATAGCAGTATTTCCTTCCTTAGCGATGGAAATTACGTGTGCGTTACGCGCCTTAACCTCCTGGATATTGGAAACCATCTTATCAAACAGCTTTGACTGCGTCGCAAGTGCCACAATGATAGTCTTCGGTTTCATAAGTGCAATTGTTCCATGCTTAAGCTCACCAGCTGCGATAGCAAATGAGTTGATATATGAAATCTCCTTGAGCTTGAGCGAACCTTCATAAGCAACGCTGGCATCCATTCCTCGTCCGATGAAGAACACCTGGTCTCTGTCGTAAAGCTTCTTGGCAAGCTTCTCGATTTCACCTCTGAGCTTGAGCACTTCCTCTAGCTTGCTAGGAATTGCTGACAGCTCTCTGATAATTTCACTGTAGTAATCCTCTGAGATAGTTCCTCTGAGGTCTCCTAAATATAGAGCTAAAAGATACAGCGATAATAGCTGTGTTGTATAAGCCTTTGTTGATGCTACTGAAATCTCTGGACCTGCCCATGTATAGAACACATCATCTGATTCACGGGCAACTGTGCTGCCTACTACGTTAACGATAGATAGCACTCTTGCTCCCTTTCTCTTCGCTTCACGAAGAGCCTCTAGTGTGTCTGCAGTCTCTCCAGACTGGCTGATTGCAATAAATAGAGTCTTCTCATCTACAAATGGGTCTCTATATCTGAACTCGGAAGCCACGTCCACCTCAACCGGCATCTTTACGAACTTCTCGAAAATATTTTTACCAACTAGTCCAGCATGGTATGCAGTTCCACATGCTACGATACATATCTTGTTGAACTTCGAGAAATCCTCCTTAGTAAGAGTCATGTTGTAAAGCGAAACTCTGTTATCTTCACCGAGATTTCGCTCAAGAGTCTCCTTGATTGCAGTTGGCTGGTCGAAGATTTCCTTGAGCATGAAGTGATCATAGTTGCCCTTTTCAGCCACACTCTCATCCCAGCTTATATGCATTGTCTCACGCTTTATTTCCTTGCCTGATTCATCGTAGATAGTAACACTATCTGGAGTCAGTATTACTGTGTCACCAGTCTCTAGTAAATACACATCCTTCGTATACTTGAGAAGTGCCGAGAAATCGGAAGCTACGAAATTGCATCCATCTCCCTTTCCTACAATCAGCGGTGCATTCTTTCTATATGCAACGAAAGTATCTGGCTGGTCTTCAGCAATTGCAGCAAGTGCAAAAGTTCCAGTCATCTCGTGAGTTACTTTATCCATAGTAGCCTTAAGATCACCTAGCTCGTTGTAATATTTGCCAAATAGAACTGCAGCAACCTCAGAATCGGTATCACTCTTGAATGTGAAACCCTCTTTCTCGAGCTCAGTTCTGATTTCTACATAGTTTTCAACTGTTCCGTTGTGAACTAGTGCAATTCTGTTGTCATTACTCATGTGAGGATGTGAGTTAACGTCAGATGGTGCACCGTGAGTAGCCCATCTTGTATGACCGATTCCCACGTGACCTCCGAGATTCTCATTTCCGATTAATTTCTCCAGATTAACGATAGCACCAACATGCTTTCTCAACTTAATCTTGCCATCATTTACAACAGCAATTCCAGCTGAGTCATATCCTCTGTATTCTAGCTTCTTAAGTCCCTCGATAATGATACCCTGAGGAGCGTCATTACCTACATAACCTACGATTCCGCACATATTATTTCCTCCAAATGTATTATTTCAAATAGCACTCTCACGGCGCACCGCAAGTTGCTATAACGATTCATTTTCCTAAGTGATTCTACTTTCCAAACTTATCCGAAATAAGCCCAGCTACTTGTTCAGCATAGCCCTTAATCTCATCGATATCCTCGCCTTCAAGCATTACTCTAATCAGTGGCTCTGTGCCAGAAGGTCTGATTAAGACTCTGCCAGATCCCTCCATCTTAGCTTCTATCTCGCTGATAAAGCTCTTAACCTCTTCATCCTCGAGAGCTGTTGCCTTGTAGGCATTATCCACTCTCGCATTGACTAGAGCCTGTGGATAAATCTGAATTTCATCTCTGAGTTCGCTGAGCTTCTTGCCCGAATCAAGATACGCCTTCATAAACTGCAGTGATGATAGCACACCATCTCCAGTTGTCGTGTAGTTCAGGAATATCATGTGTCCTGACTGCTCTCCACCCAGAACAGAACCAGTCTGCCTCATCGATTCAAGCACATATCTATCTCCTACCTTAGTTACGTCAACACCGATGCCGTGCTCCTCTAGGTATTTGTGGAGTCCGATATTACTCATAACTGTAGCTGTTAGTTTATCAGTAGCTAGAAGGCCATAATCCTTGAGATATTTTCCACAAATGCAGAGGACTCTATCTCCATCTATAATGCGTCCTTGTTCGTCAATGACAATAAGCCTGTCCGCATCTCCATCATATGCAAATCCGACATCTGCCCCGAGCTCTACGACTTTCTGCTGCAG
>NZ_CALHTQ010000169.1 GCF_938039775.1 uncultured Mogibacterium sp.
CTATGTTCATCTCACGAGTTCCATTCTTAATCTGTTCAATCGTCTTGCGTGTGATTCCGCAGTGTAGTGTCACGAAATCAACTCCATCTTCAGCGTGCATTCTGATTACATCTAGGAAATCTTGGGCCGTCAGAGTATTTAAATCTCTCTGATAGTGAATAACTGAATCGTACACAGGAAATGTACCGATCATTGCTGGGCACTCTGTACAAAGCTTTCTTCTAAAAGGCTGTGTATCTCCATGACTCGATAAATCCATTATTGATTCTGCACCGAGCTCAACAGCTCTCATAACCTTCTTCATCTCGATGTCGTAGTCCTTGCAATCTCTACTGATGCCAAGATTAACATTGACCTTGGTCTTGAGCATTCCTCCAACACCGTTTGGATCTAGCGACGTGTGGTGAATATTTGCAGGAATAACCATTTTACCCTCTGCAAGTAGCGGAAGTAGTTCATCAACCGAGCGTTTTTCCTTTTTCGCAACAATCTCAAGCTCAGGTGTAACTATTCCCTTTCTTGCCGCCTCTATCTGTGTCGAATAATTTCTTGCCATTTCTTCCTCTTTTCCGCCCTTTATAGGCTGCCTTAAATAATAATTACAATTCGCTTTCTTATATTCTTTTACTTTTCTCTAATTAACGTATTAACGCACTGTGATCAACCGAGCCATTTCCTGTACCGATGTGCATATCACTTGTGAGTGCTGCTGTTACGTATTGCTTGCCTCTATGCAGAGCCTGTTCTAACGCATATCCCTTAGCCAGATTAGCTGCTATAGAACTAGATAATGCACAGCCTGTACCATGTGAACTTGTAGTTTCAACCTTTTGACCTTTGAACTCTGATATACATCCAACTCTTTGCTCATCACGACTCGACCACATATAGTCTGTAGCTTCATTTCCGAAGGAATGTCCTCCCTTGACTAGCACATTGCATCCGCATCTCCTGCCTATGAATATTGCAAGCTCTTGTGCTGATAGACTATGTACATCCACTTGAACTTGTGACTTATCCTGAGCCTGATCTAGCTCTTGAATCGCCCTTCTTTCCTTATCTTCTACTCCAACTAGAATCTCATATATTTTCTCGGCTTCAGGTATATTCGGGGTAACAATCGTCGATAAAGGGAATAATTTATCTACCATGCATCTCATCACTTCTTCACTCGCAAATTCCACGCCACTCGTCGGGGCAACTACGGGGTCAATTACAACATTTGCAAGGCTGTAGTGCTTAATTAAATCAGCTATTATATCGACCTGTTCAGCAGTAACAATCATGCCGACTTTTATTGCATCTGGCCGTATGTCTCGCAGTATCTCTTCAATCTGTTTCCTAAGAAATTCTGCTGGCACTGGCATGACTGCTGACACTTTCTTGGTATTTTGTGCAGTAAGGCCTGTAATAGCCGCCATTCCGTAGCAGTCTTCGGCAAATATAGTCTTTATATCGCCCTGGATTCCCGCACCTCCGCTAGGGTCGCTACCTGCGATTGTAAGTACAGTAGGAATCGTCATTTTGAAGCCCTCTTCATGCCACCTGATAGTTTTTCTGCATAAGCCCTAAGTTCTTCTGCACTCTTCTTGATATCAGATGAGCTAAATAATGCTGAGATAACAGCTACTCCACTGAGACCTCGTCCCTCCAAATCACTGATGTTATTCCTGTTGATTCCGCCAATTGCTACGACTGGGATTTTTACTGATGCAGTTATCATGTTATACACATCGAGACTTGGCAGCTTAACAGCATTAAACTTTGACTTAGAGCCAAATGCAGCTCCTACCCCTATATAATCTGCTCCAGCAGCTTCTGCAGCGAGAGCCTCTTCGAGATTATGTGCAGTTGCTCCTATTATCTTGCTTTCACCGAGAATATTTCTCGCTTCCTCTATCGAGCCGTCGCCAAGACCGAGGTGAACTCCACATGCATCAGTCTTACTACAGATATCCGTATCATCGTTGATTATTAGCGGCACCTCAGCTTCATCGCACAGTGGCTTGATTTCAGAAATCACATCAACTAGCTCATCTCTGCTAAGTTTTTTCTCCCTAATCTGAACGCATGTCATGCCGCCTTTTATAGCCTTACTAACCGCTTCTCTATGAGTGATACCTTGCAAATTTTCGCTCCCAAGTATGCCATATAGCCGCAGCTTGTCGCATAGATTAAGTTGCTTATAGCAATGTTGCTCCCTTTGATTCATCACTTTACTCCTCATGTAACACGAGTTTTTAATCTGCAATAAAAAATGTGTAACACCCAAGCTTGGGTATTACACATGTAAATCAGCACTCTCCCTCCGTTGGCATTATCCAAATCAGGTTCAGAGTCGTAATGTATTTCAACACTACCTCTCAGCGATACCGCTCCCCTTGCTCGTTGTATTCATTTGTTTTGCTAGATAATTATATATCAGTCCTGTATCCGTTTCAATACAAAATTATTAATATCAGCTATTATAACTTTTTCAACTTCATGTGACGCTTGTATTACAGACTCTCTAGCGCATTCTTGATTATTGCTGGTAATTTTCTGCACTTAGTTTCAGAAATAGATGCGATTGAAACTCTCACTCCCTTGTCCATAGGAACGCAGTACACGTCGCTTTCCTCTAGCTTGGCGCTAACTGCATCTGGATTTTCACATGGAATCGAAACGAAGAAACCAGCTCTAAATGGGACAATCTTAAGCTTAACTTTATTAGCTTCCTCTTCAAAAGCTTTTCCGCGTGCAAGCAGCATATCACGGAATTCCTTACGCTCTTCGTCTACCTTTGCCAGAAGTTCACTATCGCTGTAAATCTTTGCAATGACTTCCTGCGGTCCACGAGGTGAATTTGACCAGCTCGATCTACTTGAGTATGAACACACCTTTACAAACTCCTCAGCCACTTCTTCGCTATCTGCTAGGCATATTAAAGCTGCACATCTGAAACCGTAGAAAGTAAAGGTCTTGGATGCACTGTACGCTAGCATTGGTAGCACGTTGCTCTTTAGCTTCTCGAGTTCCGGCAGAAATTCTCTTACCTGTTTCTCATCTCCTGCAAAATCTATATACGCAATGTCCACAAGTAGAGCAACCACCTTGTCATCAGGCACCTTATTCAGAATCTCAATTACCTTCTTCCAATCATCAAGTGACAGTGAGTACCCCGTAGGATTATTTGCAGGGGTATTAAGAATAAGAACGAGTCTATCCTGTATACGAAGTAGTTTATTTACCTTATACTCAAGGTCGGCAAGATTGAAGTTACCGTCCTCATCGAACATCTCAAAAGTCTCAAAACCGCGGCCTTGCTCTGCAGCAATGTGCTTGTAGTTAGGCCAGCACCAATCGTGAGTTAGAATCTTATCTCCTGGAC
>NZ_CALHTQ010000170.1 GCF_938039775.1 uncultured Mogibacterium sp.
GAGCAATCATTGGTTCGCTTATGGCATGGCTCGTATACAAGTTGTACGATGTGAGACAAGAAGCACTACACCCAGCGAAACATCGCAGAAGATAATTGTAGCTACAGGAGAAAACATGAGTACAGAGAAACTTAAGATTGGAAATGATTGGGACGATATCCTCGCTGAAGAGATGGAAAAACCGTATTACCGAGAGCTAGAGGAGTTCCTCGATGAAGAATATGCATCGCACACGGTGTTTCCGCCGCGTGATGAGATATTTACGGCTTTTAGGTACACTCCTTATGATGATGTAAAGGTGTTGCTCCTAGGCCAAGATCCTTATCACGAAGTAGGGCAAGCTCACGGCATGGCCTTCTCAGTGCAGACAGGCATTAAGCAACCGCCTTCGCTTGTAAATATTTTTAAAGAAATCGATTCCGATCTAGGAATTACCCCGCCGCCAACGGATAACGGATGCCTGACTCCTTGGGCCGAGTCCGGTGTGCTGCTTCTCAATACGGTCCTTACAGTTAGGGAACACGAGGCTAATTCGCACCGAGGAAAAGGATGGGAACAGCTAACTGATGCGGTCATAAGCAAACTGAATGAACGTGAAAAACCACTAGTTTTCATATTGTGGGGATCTAATGCTAAATCGAAGCTGCCGCTTATCACGAACAAGAATCATCTCGTGATTGCTGGCGTGCACCCGAGTCCACTTTCTGCGTATAGAGGGTTCTTTGGCGGTAAATACTTCTCTCGTGCAAATGAATTCCTCGAGAGACATGGAACACCTGCAGTTAACTGGGATGTGCGTTAGGTGGGCTTGCATAAAAACCGCATTCACATAACAACCACGTGGAATTCATGATATGATATAGATGAGTATGTTAATATTTCAATTAAATAAGTAAGCATTTTATAAATTATATTTGAGGAAAGGTTGAAACATGAACAACAAGAAGCTTAAGACATCAAAGGTTACTATTGGACTTTACGCATGCACAGGGATTGTATCTGTGTACGCGCTATATGCGATTTTTAATTCAATCACATATCTAAGAAATTACTTCAAGACTTACGGATCATCAATTGGCGAGCACTTTGGAGATGCGCTCTCTTACATCCTAAACCAGAGCTTATCGTATATCGTATTCGCTGTTCTTCTATTTGCAGCATCTGTTATCCTGACTGAGGTTAGAAAGCTAAATCCTGAAAACTACATTAGTGAAGGCGAGCTACAGGCACTAGCAGCGGCAAAGGCTGAGAAGGCTGCAAAAGCTGCAGAGGCTAAGGCGATGAAGGAAGCTGAAAAGGCTGCAAAGGAAGCATCAAAGGTTGAAACTGCAACTGTAGAGACACCAAAGCTTGGCGAAGCAGCAGTAAAGGAAGAAGTTGAAGAGATAGCAGAAAAAGTAGCTGAGGAAGTTATCGAATCTAAATAATCAGTCTGCCTAGATTAGTTAAGGTATAAAGCTATCCAATACTTAAAAAAAGCAGCAAGTAAGTTCAGCGAAGGTCACATTAAAAGTAACTGGGAATAAAACCATGATTAAAGCAGAAGTTCGCATCAATAGAACGCTCCCTGCAGAGCTGATTAATTTAATGAATAAGTGTGGGGAACGAAAGCGTAATCCTAAGACCATCATCAAGGCTCTTAGAGATGGCCTATTTATGGTGGGGCTTTACATAAATGATGAACTTGTTGCATTTGGTAGAGTGTCGGGAGATGGGGCGATGTATTTCCTTATCACCGATGTAATGGTGGACCCAGCGTATGAAGGTAG
>NZ_CALHTQ010000171.1 GCF_938039775.1 uncultured Mogibacterium sp.
CTTCAAAGATTGAAACGTTTCGAGCAACTTCAATGCCCTTCATTTGAGATAGTCTAGTAACATCATCTATAAGTAGATACGCTGGCTCCAGCTTCGCATAGAAATCTTTAGACTTCATGGTTTTACCACTATTTTCATAAAGTTTCTCTCTCTCCTCTATTAATGCCCCAAGGCTATCCATAAATTCATCTATTTCAGATTCCTTGCTAAGGTATTTATCACATAGTTCACCTGCAACGTCATAGAAATCCTCTGAGCGAGAATCTACGAGGAATACATTTTCTGACTTAACTTGATTATATATCACTTTAAGCATATTGGTCTTACCAGTTCCTGTCGTTCCAACTATTAGGAAAGGTGATGCATCTGGAAGGTATCTCACCGACACATCTTCGTTATCTAGTCCCAGCGCAATGCCGCTATTATTATCCTTTCTCTGGAGTAGGTCATAGAACTCGAGCTTTTCAGGAAGCATTGGTATAGCTTTTGCTCTCTCGGTGTGGCTTGCAGAAATTGCTGCTACCATTTCATTGATTCTATTCCTATAATTTACAGCATCGGAAATATCTGCTGGCAAAAACTCCTGCATCAAATACACATTATCCTTGCTCACTAGAGCGCGCCCCTTGATATCTGTCAGCTTGTACTCGCTGCGTCCGATGAGCGACACAATCTCGCTGCTATCGGACATGAAGTTGCAGATTCTAGCACCGAAGTTATTTAGTACCGCATACTTCATAGCGTTGGCTCTTGTTGCCGTCACAAGTGTGTAGATTCCAACTCCGACGCCATCTCTTGTCAGCTGAGTGAAGTAGTTCTCCAGATCGTAATCTATTTCCTTGATGACATCATAATTATCGATAACTACGACAATCGCCGGCATGATTTCACTGCCGGAAGCATTGTACATCTCTAGGGTTGTGACATTATAGCGGGCGAACTTTTTCTTTCTCGCAGATATCTCATCTGAAAGAATATTCCTTAACTTCCTGAACTTCTCCGTGTCGTCAAAAGAGATATAATCGGCAACCTGTGGCAAATCCTTAAGAGCAAAAAGTGCCGTGTTACCGAAGTCCACGATGTACATGTTAAGTGTATTTGGCGAATTCTTAGCTGCGAGCGATAGAATCGCATTAGTTGCTGCTGTAGACTTTCCCACCTTGGATGTGCCGAATATCGCCATGTTTCCGGACTTCGAGAAGTCATGGGTATAGACTTCCTGCTTCTGCTTATCAGGCATGTCAATAATGCCGACATCAAACGAGGTATCAGGTAGTTCACCCACTTTGATATTAGTAATATTAGGGTTTATTATCTCCGCAGCTAGCGGTGGCAGCCATGGCTTCTTCACTTCTGTGCATGGTTCTGCTTCGTATATATCCTTGATATGGTCTACAACTGCATCGAGCTGCGTAATCTTGGTTATATCGTTCGATTCGCCGAGGCTCAGATCTTCATTGATTAGCCTGCCCTGACCGAGCTCATTGAGCACGAAAATCCTTTCATCGGCTTCACTCTGCTCTTTCTCAATGCTGTATGCACCTCCGCTATATGCGGATTGGAAGAGCTCAAATATCTCGTTGTTTCCTACCTGCAAATACGCACGTCCTGGATTTGTGATATTAGCCGCATCCCCGCTGTGTAGAAGCTCACGGCTATCCGCCTCGTTTTGCACCTTGAGGCACAGCTTAAATCTGGAGTTGCTCCATATCTGGTCGTCTACTATACCTGTAGGTTTCTGCGTCGCAAGTATGAGATGTACTCCAAGACTTCGGCCGACTCTCGCCGTCGACACAAGCTCAGCCATGAACTCCGGCTGTTCTTTCTTGAGCTCGGCAAACTCGTCGGAGATTATAAATAGGTGTGGCATCGGCTCTGTCACCTGACCCGCTCTGAATTTCTCCGAGTATTTGTTGATATTATTTACACCGTTTCTATTAAATACATCCTGGCGTCTCTTGAGCTCGCTCTTGATAGATGCGA
>NZ_CALHTQ010000172.1 GCF_938039775.1 uncultured Mogibacterium sp.
TGCGTGCATGTTGAGTTCTGTTACAAGGGAGATTTAAGAAAATGAGCACTAAGCGTAAATTTCCATATGCCTTGACCCAATTTATAACAGGCTCAATCAAATCGTATCCAACGGAGAGATTTTTTCACTCACATGATAATTTAGAGTGCCGATTCAAAAAGGGCGGCGTGCCAGAATAAAAATTCTGGTTCGTCGTTTTTGTCTTATATTTATTAGGTAGCAGCTTTGGCCAAAAGGTCAAGAGGTGGTTGACCTATTGATTTTATTGTGATAAAATAATAGACTGCCACACGAATGTAAACTGTTGAGACGTAAGGAGTGATGAAAATGCCAAAACCTATAGAAGTAGGTAGAAAAGAGCGTATGACCTTCTCTAAAATTAATGAAGTTAGTGAAATGCCTAACCTCATTGATATTCAGACAAAATCATACAAATGGTTCTTGGATGAAGGATTGAAGGAAGTATTTGAAGACATCTCCCCAATCAAGGATTATGCGAATAATCTCGTATTGGAATTCATTGATTATTCCCTAAGCGATCCCCCAAAGTACGAGCAGGAGGAGTGCAAGGAGAGAGATGTAACATACGCAGCACCACTGAAGGTAAGAGTTAGATTGGTTAACAAGGAAACTGGCGAAGTGAAGGAACAAGAAGTCTTCATGGGCGATTTCCCTTTGATGACCGAAAAAGGTACTTTCATATATAACGGTGCAGAGAGAGTTATTGTAACCCAGCTCGTGCGTTCACCTGGGCCATACTTCAGCGTCGAGACAGATAAATCGAATAGAAAACTATATTCTTCACAGATTATACCTAACAGGGGTGCATGGTTAGAGTACGAAACCGACGCGGTAGAGACCCTTTCTGTTAGAGTTGACAGAACTCGTAAGCAGCCTCTTACAACTCTGCTAAGAGCTTTAGGCATTGCATCTGATAAGGAGATTATTGATATCTTTGGTCCAGACGAGAGACTTCTTAAGACACTTGAGAAGGACTCAACAACTGACTATGAGAGTGGACTGAGAGAGATATATAGAAGACTTAGACCTGGTGAACCACCTACAGTGGACAGCGCCAAGTCACTTTTGAATTCCCTATTTTTTGACCCTAAGAGATATGATCTTGCAAAGGTTGGAAGATACAAATATAACAAGAAATTAGGCCTGGCAAATAGATTGGTAGATGCAGTAGTGGCAGAAGATGTAATCGATCCAAGCACAGGTGAGATTTTGATTGAGAAGGATGGCAGAGTTTCAAGAACTCTTGCTAAGACCATAGAAGATGCAGGTGTTAACTATGTAATGGTTTACGCTATGCACGATGATTCTCATGAGAATGTGACAAAGGTAATAGGTAATAACTTCGTTAACATTAAGGGCTTTGTTGATTTTGATGTTACTGAGCTTGGCGTAGCTGATAAGGTTTACTATCCTGTTCTCATGGAAATCCTAAACGAAAATGATGACGAAGAGGAAATAAGACGTCAGCTTAGACTTCGCAGAGATGAGCTTTCACCTAAGAACATCATCATGGCTGATATTATCGCTTCAGTCAGCTATTTGCTGAACCTGAACTATGGTATCGGTGGAGTTGATGATATAGATCATCTCGGAAATAGAAGGCTTAGAACTGTTGGTGAATTACTTCAGAACCAGTTCAGAATTGGTCTTGCGAGAATGGAGAGAGTTGTCAAGGAGAGAATGACAATTCAGGATCTAGAGCTTGCTACACCTCAGGCTTTGATGAATATCAGACCTGTGACTGCTGCGATTAAGGAGTTCTTCGGAAGCTCACAGCTTTCACAGTTCATGGACCAGAACAATCCACTCGCAGAACTTACACATAAGAGAAGACTTTCAGCTCTTGGACCAGGTGGTCTATCAAGAGAAAGAGCTGGCTTTGAGGTTAGAGACGTACACCATTCTCACTACGGAAGAATGTGTCCTATAGAGACTCCGGAAGGACCAAACATCGGCCTTATCGGTTCGCTTACAACATACGGAATCATCAATGAGTACGGATTCATTGAAACACCATATAGAGTTGTTAAGAAGGGCGAGGGCATCGTAACTGAAGAAATCAGATATATCGATGCTGACGATGAAGAGTTAATGATTGTAGCTCAGGCTAATGAGCCTCTTGACGAAAACGGTAGATTTATCAATGCAAAGGTTGCAGCAAGAGGTAATGCTGGCGAAATCGCTATGTTCCCAAGAGATGTTGTCGATATGATGGACGTATCACCTAAGCAGGTAGTTTCAGTAGCTACTGCTATGATTCCGTTCCTAGAAAACGACGACGCTAACCGTGCTTTGATGGGATCCAACATGCAGCGTCAGGCGGTTCCTCTACTTGTAACTGAGGCGCCATACGTTGGTACAGGAATGGAGTACAAGGCAGCTAGAGACTCTGGTGTTGTTTCACTTGCTAAGCATGCAGGAACAATCGAGTTTGTAGATGCTGATGAGATTCGTATTAGAAGAGATGACAATAACGAAGTAGACGAGTATAAGCTACTCAAGTTCAAACGTTCAAACCAGGGAACATGTATCAACCAGAGACCTATTGTTAATCATGGTGAGCATGTTGAAGAGGGTGAAGTAATCGCTGATGGTCCTTCAACAGATCTAGGTGAAATCGCTCTAGGTAAGAACCTTTTGATTGGATTCATGACTTGGGAAGGCTACAACTACGAGGATGCTATTATCCTTAACGAAAGACTTCTTATGGATGATGTTTTGACATCACTTCATATCGTTGAATACGAGTCAGAGGCAAGAGATACTAAGCTCGGACCTGAAGAAATTACAAGAGATATTCCTAATGTCGGTGAAGACGCACTTAAGGATCTAGACGAGGATGGAATCATCCGCATAGGTGCTGAGGTAAACGCTACTGACATTCTGGTTGGTAAGGTTACACCTAAGGGAGAGAACGACCTGAGCGCAGAAGAGAGACTCCTAAGAGCTATCTTCGGCGAAAAGGCTAGAGAAGTAAGAGACACTTCTCTTAAGGTTCCACATGGTGAAACTGGTATAGTTGTTGATGTTAAAATCTTTACAAGAGAGAACGGGGATGAACTAAATCCTGGCGTTAACAAGCTTGTAAGAGTATATATCGCAACAAAGAGAAAGATTAATGTCGGAGATAAGATGGCCGGCCGTCACGGTAACAAGGGTGTCATCTCAAGAATACTACCGGAAGAGGATATGCCATTCATGGAGAATGGTAACAGCCTTCAGGTCATGCTGAATCCTTTGGGCGTACCTTCCCGAATGAACGTAGGACAGGTACTTGAGGTTCACCTTGGTCTTGCAGCAAAGACAAAGGGCTGGTACATCGCAACACCTGTATTTGATGGAGCATCTGAGAAGGATATTCGTGAGCTGCTTGTAGACTGCGGATACTCTGAGACAGGTAAGCTTAAGCTCAGAGACGGCAGAACAGGTGAATACTTTGATAATGCAGTAACTGTAGGATACATGTACATGCTGAAACTTCACCATCTCGTTGATGATAAGATTCACGCAAGAAGTACGGGACCTTACTCACTCGTTACGCAGCAGCCTCTGGGTGGTAAAGCTCAGTTCGGTGGACAGCGTTTCGGAGAGATGGAAGTTTGGGCGCTAGAAGCATACGGCGCTGCATATACACTTCAAGAGATTCTTACTGTCAAGTCCGATGATATCGTCGGAAGAGTGCAGACTTATGAGTCAATCGTTAAGGGCGAGAATATTCCTGAACCAGGAATTCCTGAGTCCTTCAAGGTTCTCATCAAGGAAATGCAGTCACTTGCACTTGATGTAAGAGTTCTCGATGAAGACAATAAGGAATTGGAACTCAGGGAGTTCTCAGAGTACGAAGGACCTTCGGGAATCGACAGCATCATGGATGTTGACAATCGCATCGAGAATGAGCAGGAGCTATATTCTAAGGGATTTGGATTGAGCGAAGAAGGTCAAGAAGAGAGTGAAGAGGACTCAGCTGACCAATCAGATATAGAAATATAAGAAAGGGGCGCAGAGCTTTGACAGAAGTATCAAATAAGAAACCGAATAATTATGAATTAAATCATTTTGATTCGCTGCAGATTAAGCTTGCTTCAACAGATAAGATTTTAGAGTGGTCTCACGGTGAAGTAACAAAGCCAGAGACAATCAACTACAGAACTCTAAAACCAGAACGCGATGGCCTCTTTTGTGAACGCATCTTCGGACCTATGAAGGACTGGGAGTGCCACTGTGGTAAATACAAGAGAATCAGATATAAGGGTATCGTCTGCGACCGTTGCGGCGTAGAGGTTACAAAGGCTAAGGTAAGAAGAGAGAGAATGGGTCACATTGAACTTGCGGCTCCAGTTTCTCACATCTGGTACTTTAAGGGTATCCCTTCAAGAATGGGTCTTGTCCTAGACATTACCCCAAGAAACCTTGAGAAGGTGCTCTACTTTGCAGCTTACATCGTAACTGATCCAGGAGATACATCTTTAGCATACAAGGAAATTCTATCAGAAATCGAATATCGTGAGGCTAAGGAGCAGTTCGGAGACAGATTCAAGGCAGCTATGGGTGCTGAGGCTGTTAAAACACTTCTTCAGAATATCGATATCGAAGAGCTATCAGCTGATCTACGCGAAAAGCTTCAGGATGCAAGCGGACAGAAGAAAATTCGTATCGTCAGACGCCTTGAGGTTGTAGAAGCGCTGAGACTTTCAGACAACAAGCCTGAGTGGATGATTATGGAAGTTGTTCCAGTAATACCACCAGACCTCCGTCCGATGGTACAGCTCGACGGTGGCAGATTTGCAACATCAGATCTGAATGACCTTTACAGAAGAGTAATTAACAGAAACAATCGTCTCAAGAGACTTCTTGAACTCGGAGCACCTGATATCATTGTCAGAAACGAGAAGAGAATGCTTCAGGAGGCCGTTGATTCACTAATAGATAATGGACGTCGTGGAAGACCTGTTACAGGACCTGGATCAAGAGCACTCAAGTCACTATCTGACATGCTCAAGGGTAAGCAGGGGCGTTTCCGTCAGAACCTTCTTGGTAAGCGTGTTGACTACTCAGGACGTTCAGTTATCGTTGTAGGTCCAGAGCTAAAGTTCTACCAGTGCGGTCTTCCAAAGAAGATGGCGCTAGAGCTTTTCAAACCTTTCATCATGAAGGAGTTAGTAGCTCAGGGTTATGCACACAATATCAAAAATGCTAAGAAGCTCGTAGAGAAGGTTAGACCAGAGGTCTGGGACGTTCTCGAAGAGGTAATCAAAGAGCATCCAGTAATGCTCAACCGTGCGCCGACCCTTCATAGACTAGGTATTCAGGCATTTGAGCCAGTACTAGTAGAAGGTAAGGCAATTAAGCTTCATCCGCTCGTTTGTACGCCATTTAACGCGGACTTTGACGGAGACCAGATGGCTGTTCACGTACCGCTATCTGTGGAAGCACAGGCTGAGGCTAGATTCCTAATGCTGTCAGTTAACAACATTCTGGCGCCAAAGGACGGCTCGCCTATCACAGCACCTACACAGGATATGATTCTAGGTGCATATTACTTGACATACCCAGGTACAGCTCGCAAGTTCGAAGTCGTAAATGGTAAGGAACGTACAGTTTATGCCATGGACGAGTTCACAGATGTTAAGCTTTCTGAGGCAAACAAGGCAGCTGGCTTTGAGAGAATACCGGAGAAGGGTGACGGCAAGGTCTTCACAGATATGGATGAGATGATAATGGCATATCACGATGGAGTGGTAAACATTCACGCTAAGGTAAAGGTTAGAATGTTCGACGGTCCAGAAGATCTTCGTGGCGGACTCGTAGAGTCAACAGTAGGTAGATTCATATACAACCAGGGACTTCCACAGGACCTAGGTTATATAGACAGAAGCAAGGATCCATATTCACTAGAGGTTAACTTCCTTTGTGGAAAGAAGAAGCTCGGCGAGATAATCGACAAGTGCTTCAAGGTTCATGCAAATACAGGAACCGTTTTGATGCTTGACTACATTAAGTCTATGGGATACAAGTACTCAACAAAGGCAGCTGTTTCTATCGGTATCGATGACATGAAAATTCCTGATAGCAAGTGGGAAATCATCGAGGCGGCTCAGCAGGAAGTTGATAAGTACGAAAAGGCATATAGAGCAGGTCTTGTATCAAATTCAGAGAGATACGAGCAGATCATCAAAATCTGGAACAAGACGACAGATGACGTCGCAGACGCTTTGATGGATTCGCTTGAGCCTGCAAATAACCTGAATATCATGGCAACATCAGGAGCCAGAGGTAGTAAGAACCAGATTAGACAGATCGGTGGTATGCGTGGACTTATGGCGAACGCTACAGGACACACTGTAGAGATTCCTATCAAGGCTAATTTCCGTGAAGGTCTATCAGTACTCGAGTACTTTATTTCATCAAATGGTGCTCGTAAGGGACTTGCTGATACAGCTCTTCGTACAGCCGACTCAGGTTACCTAACAAGAAGACTTGTAGACGTTTCGCACAACGTAATCGTAAGAGATATAGATTGCGGAAGCACAGAGGGTGTCGAAGTAAGAGCCTTCGTAGATGGTAAGGAAATTATTGAGCCACTAAACCAGAGAATCGCAGGAAGAACTGCCCTAAACGATATAGTCGACCCAAGAGATGGACGCGTTATCGTTAAGGCTAACGAAGAAATCAGCGATGATCAGTCACTAGAGGTAGTAGAAGCAGGCATTGAAGCTGTAACAATTAGATCAGCAATGACATGTAACAGCAAATCAGGAATCTGTGCTAAGTGCTACGGAAGAAACCTTGCGACAGGTGAGCATGTTAATATCGGCGAATCAATTGGTATCATAGCTGCTCAGTCAATCGGTGAGCCGGGTACACAGCTCACAATGAGAACCTTCCATACTGGTGGTGTCGCTGGATCAGATATCACACACGGTCTTCCAAGAGTAGAGGAGCTATTCGAGGCAAGAAAGCCAAAGGGACTTGCAGAAATCTGCGAGGAAGATGGTGTGGTTCGCGAAATCAAAGCTAGAACAGATAACAAGACAGAGGTTATCGTTCGAAGTGAAGAGGAAGGCGATAAGACCTACATCGTTCCTTACGGAGCGCGCCTTGCGGTAAAGGTTGGAGACGAAGTAAAGAAGGGTGGAAACATCACAAGCGGTCCACTCAATCCACATGATATCATGAGACTGAACGGAGTAGAGGGCGTTTACCAGTACCTACTCAAGGAAGTTCAGCGTGTATATAAGAATCAGGGTGTAGACATTAACGATAAGCACATCGAGATTATCGCTAGTCAGATGCTATCAAAGTTCAAGATTGAGGATCCAGGTGATACAGATCTTCTTCCAGGTAGCATGTACACTAGACTGGAACTTGCAGAAGCTAACAGCATTGCTGAGGCTGAGGGCAAGACACCAGCTAGCGGAAAGCGAGTTCTACTCGGAATCACTAAGGCGTCGCTTGCAACAAATTCATTCTTGTCAGCGGCTTCCTTCCAGGAGACAACAAGAGTGCTTACAGACGCGGCCATCAAGGGTAAGAACGATAAGCTGCTCGGACTCAAGGAAAATGTTATCATCGGTAAGCTGATACCTGCGGGTACAGGTATGAAGAAGTACCGCAACATCAATCTTGATTACGGTGAGCATCAGGCTGACATCGACGAATACCTAAGCGAGGTTGAAGCTCAGAGAGAAGCTGAGAGAAGAGCTCGTGAGGAAGAAAAGAGTGTTCAGCATATTAGACCACAGAGCGATGTGGAGCCAATCTTCGAGGAAATAGACGAAGATGAGAGCGTATCGGTTAACGAATACATCTCAAATCTTGAGGATATAGAAATCGGAGAAATTGCAAGTGAGACAGATTTCGAAGAGCAGGTAGAAGCACCTGAAGAAGAATAGTTTCATCGCTTGCACATCGAGAAAATTTATGGTAGAATAAGGTTTGGTTTTCACTAAACTGGCCCTGATATTCATGAGGGTCAGTTTAGCTGTAAATAATATATCAAGGAAAGGAGAAATCAATGCCTACAATCAATCAATTAGTACGTCAGGGCAGAACAAGTGCTGTAAAGAAATCTACTGCACCAGCTCTCGGAAAGGGTATGAACGCTCTTAAGAGAACAGCAACAGATACTCATTCACCACAGAAGAGAGGCGTTTGCACATCTGTTAAGACAGTAACACCTAAGAAGCCTAACTCAGCTCTTAGAAAAGTTGCCAGAGTACGTCTAACTAACGGAATTGAGGTAACAGCGTACATTCCTGGAATCGGTCACAACCTTCAGGAGCACAGCGTAGTGCTTATCAGAGGTGGAAGAGTTAAGGACCTCCCTGGTGTAAGATATCACATCATCAGAGGAACACTCGACACAGCTGGAGTTAATGACAGAGGTCAGGCTCGTTCAAAGTACGGTGCCAAGAAACCAAAGAAAAAGTAAGTAAATTATTGATTCAAGCAATCGGGAACTAAGCCCTTGATATATTTTATATTGAGCGCCACGGCAAATAGCATTTAGCGAATTTTGTCGAGTACCCCCGGACAGACTGAATGACCACAAGATTGCCGGGTCATCCAGAGTAATCGGCCAGAGCGCTTGCGCTTTGAGTATCGGTGAAGAGAAGTCGTGCAATTAGTAGCATACCGCGAATTAGATATCAGAGTTCAAACTTTGATGTTAACAAGCGAGGGAGGAAGAGAAGTGCCAAGAAAAGGAAACACACCAAAACGTATAGTACTTCCTGATCCAGTATACGGAAATCTTGTTGTAGCAAAGCTTATCAACAGCATCATGCTTGATGGTAAGAAGGGCGTAGCTCAGGCTATCGTTTACGGAGCTTTTGACAAGGTGAAGGAAATCACTGGTGAAGAACCATTGGAAGTATTTGATAAGGCAATGAACAACATCATGCCTGTTTTAGAAGTAAAAGCAAGAAGAATCGGTGGTGCGAACTATCAGGTACCTATTGAGGTTAGACCTGAGAGAAGACAGACACTTGCCCTAAGATGGCTAACAGCAGCTGTTAGAGCAAGAGGCGAGAGAACCATGGCGGAGAGACTTGCAAAGGAACTGATTGACGCAGCTAACAGCACAGGCGCATCAGTTAAGAAGAAAGAAGATACACATAGAATGGCAGAGGCTAATAAGGCATTTGCACATTTCAGATGGTAGTTTGATTAGACGGAGGAAAAGTAATGGCAGGTAGAGAATTCTCATTAGAGAACACAAGAAATATCGGTATCATGGCCCACATCGATGCTGGTAAGACTACCACAACCGAAAGAATCCTCTTCTATACAGGTAAGTCACACAAGATTGGTGAGACACATGACGGCGCAGCTGTTATGGACTGGATGGAACAGGAACAGGAACGTGGTATTACCATTACTTCTGCTGCGACTACTGCACAGTGGAAGGGAAACAGAATCAATATCATTGATACTCCAGGCCACGTAGACTTTACAGTTGAAGTAGAAAGATCGCTTAGAGTACTTGACGGTGCGGTTACAGTACTCTGCGCTAAGGGTGGTGTTGAGCCACAGTCCGAAACAGTTTGGAGACAGGCTGAAAAATACGGAGTTCCAAGAATGATTTTCGTCAATAAGATGGATATTCTAGGAGCTAATTTCTACAGGGTAGTAGATATGGTAAAGGATAGACTTAAGGCTAACGCCGTGCCTGTTCAGCTACCAATCGGAGTAGAAGAAACATTCATAGGTATCATTGACCTAGTAACTATGAAGGCAGAAATTTATAAGGATGATCTCGGAAAAGATTTCGAGATTACAGATATTCCTGAAGACATGATGGAAATAGCTCAGGAGTGGAGAGAAAAGCTGATTGAGTCCGTTGCAGAGTGCGACGAAGAGCTCATGATGAAGTTCCTCGATGGTGAAGAGCTGACAATCGAAGAAGTAAAGACAACTATCCGTAAGCAGACAATTGACTGCCAGATGGTTCCAGTATTCTGCGGATCAGCTTACAGAAATAAGGGTGTACAGATGATGCTCGACGGAGTTATCGACTATATGCCATCACCAGTAGACATTCCAGCTATCAAGGGTATTAACCCTGTTACTGGAGAAGAAGACGAGAGACCATCATCAGATGAGGCTCCATTCTCAGCTTTAGCATTCAAGATTATGGCTGACCCATTCGTAGGAAAGCTTGCGTTCTTCAGAGTATATTCAGGAAGCATTGAGTCAGGCTCATATGTTTACAACTCAACAAAGGGCAAGAAGGGAAGACTCGGAAGAATCCTTCAGATGCACGCTAATAAGAGAGAGGAAATCGATAAGGTTTACTCAGGAGACATTGCTGCAGCTGTAGGTCTAAAGGATGTTACAACAGGTGACACACTTTGCGACGAAAAGAATGAAATTATTCTTGAGTCAATGGAATTCCCAGATCCAGTAATTGAGATTGCTATCGAGCCTAAGACGAAGGCAGGTCAGGAAAAGATGGGTATCGCTTTGGCAAAGCTTGCTGAAGAAGATCCAACTTTCAAGACATACACAAATGAAGATACAGGACAGACCATCATCGCAGGTATGGGTGAGCTCCACCTAGAAATCATCGTAGATAGACTTCTTCGTGAGTTCAAGGTAGAGGCTAACGTTGGTAAGCCACAGGTTTCATACAAAGAAACTATCACCGAGAATGCAGATGTGGATCACAAGTATGCTAAGCAGTCTGGTGGTCACGGTCAGTACGGTCACGTTAAGATCAGGGTATTCCCACGCGAGCCAGGTGCTGGATTCGAGTTCATCAACTCAATCGTCGGCGGTGCGGTTCCAAAGGAATACATCGGACCTATCGAGGCAGGTATCAAAGAAGCGATGGAGACTGGTCCAGTTGCTGGATATCAGGTAGTCGATGTCGGTGTTGAACTATATGATGGTTCATACCACGAAGTTGACTCATCTGAAATGGCATTTAAGGTAGCAGCATCCATGGCATTTAGAGAAGCAGCAAAGAAGGGTAAGCCAGTTCTCCTTGAGCCTATATTCAAGGTAGAGGTAACCGTTCCGGATGAGTATATGGGCGATGTAATCGGTGACATCTCTTCAAGAAGAGGAAGAATCGAAGGCTCAGATATGAACAACGGTGCTGTAGCAGTTAGAGGTATGGTACCTCTATCAGAGATGTTTGGATATGCAACAGACCTTAGATCTAAGACACAGGGTCGTGGTGTATATGTAATGCAGTTTGACCACTTTGAGAAGCTTCCAGATAACCTTGTTGAAAAGGTTAATGCAAGCAAGTAACCTAATTGGAGGAATATAATAATGGCAAAACAGAAATTTGAAAGAAACAAACCACATATCAATATCGGTACA
>NZ_CALHTQ010000173.1 GCF_938039775.1 uncultured Mogibacterium sp.
TACAAGAAGCCTGCAAAGGGCATGAAGATGGATCAAATTAAGTTCGTGAAACAGGTTGAAGTCAAGCAGATCGATGTAATGCTCACAAGTGTGCAGAGTAAGAAGCAGGCTTCAGAGCAACTCCTGAGCGGTGGAACTATCAACATGAGTCACATCATCAAGACTGGTGAAAATGTAAATGGCGTTGCCAAGGTATACGACGTAAATATCAAGGATATGACCACAAAGAACGGTAAGCATGATGTTAACGACCTTAAGCCAGGTGACGTTGTAAATATGGAGAAGAAGGTTGCTCCTCTTGAGGTTAGAACCGTAGAGACAGGTAAGATGTCTGAGGCTATTCCATACGAGACCGAAAAGCAGGAAACAAAGGACCTATATAAGGGCGAATCGCTTGTAGCACAGGAAGGTGTAGACGGAAGGCAGATTGTCAGCGGAACTATAACCAAGGTAAACGGCAAAGAAATAAAGAGAAACATTAAGCATAAGGAAGTCGTAGCTCAGCCAGTTAAGAAGATTGTAAAAGTCGGGATCAATGACAAGCCAAAGACCGCATCAAGTGGATCTTATGCAGTTCCAATTAAAAATGCTTACGTTATCAATAGCAATGGTAAGTTTGGAAGCAGATGGGGAAGAAAGCATGAAGGTCTTGACTTCTCCTGCCCAACAGGAACGCCAATCTATGCTGCTGACGGAGGAACGGTAACTAAGGCTGCTACATTTGGTGGCTACGGAAACTGTGTAATCATCAAGCATGATAACGGTCAAGAGACTCTTTACGGACACTGCAGTAAGCTGAATGTAAGTCAAGGCGAGAAGGTATACAAGGGTCAGGTAATTGCTGCTGTAGGAAATACCGGACGAAGTACCGGTGCGCATCTCCACTTCGAGATTCATATCGGAGGAAGTGCAGTAGACCCATGGAGCTATATATTCTAATTTATAGGGACGATAGATGTTAATGAGCAAGAGCAAGAAAAAAAGAGAGCTAAGGTCATCCGAAAGGGTGACCGAGGCTTCCCCAGAGACAAGGCAAAGAGCTAAAAAGAAAACAAATAGAAAAAAATCCCGTACTAAAGGGCTTTTCTCAAAACCTGCAAACAGGCGTAATGCAATCATTGCGGCTGTGGTTTTGCTATTGCTCGCTGCATCGATTCGCAACATCGTCAAACTTGAACTTGAGAACAGAAGGCTTAAGAATAAGCAGAAAGAGCTTATTGAACAGAGGAAGGAACTCAAGATTGAACTCAAGAATGTAAACAGCAAAGAGTATATAGAAGAGCAGGCAAGGAAGCAACTTAGACTCGTAAATCCGGATGAAATCCTGTTTGTATTTCCGAGTGAAAAGGACAAGGACGATGCAGAGAAGAAGTAGTACGGAGACAGGAGATAAGCTTAGGATAAGAGAAGCTATAATCGTAGAGGGTAGAGATGATGTCGATGCTGTATCAAAGGCATGTGAAGCACTGATTATAGCGACGCATGGATTTGGCATAACGAGGGAAACCTGGGAGCTGATTGAGAAGGCGTATGATGAAAAAGGCATCATAGTACTCACTGACCCCGACTATTCAGGCGAAGAGATAAGGCGAAAATTAACCGCAAAATTCTCGAGAGCACTCCATGCATATTTGCCACAGGTAGAGGCTACCAAGGCGGATGACGTAGGGGTTGAAAATGCAACGCCGAATGCAATCAAGACAGCTCTGAGTAAAGTCCATGGAATCACTAAGGTTGACAATCGTAATGGCATAACTATGGATGATTTGAACACGTTTGAGCTAGTTGGTGGGAAAAAGGCCTCGGCACTTCGTGAGAGTGTGGGTGCGGAGCTCGGAATCGGATATGGAAATTGCAAGGCTTTTCTAAAGAAGCTAAACGGATTTGGAATATCTAAGTCAGAGCTCGAAGCCGCACTTGCGAAAATCCAAAAACAGAAGCGCTAAGATAGAATCGAGATATAGGAGATTTCCTAACACCATTTATAGAAACGAATTACAAAGTTAATAATTTCAAATCTATAAGATAGTTTCAATTATGAAACCAGCAACTTGTAGGTAGTAAGGTAATAAATTGGGAAATAAATCTAAGAACAAAGGAAAACATGGACCAGGTGGCGGTCACGCACCGCACGGCTTCAAGCATGCGAAGAGCCTCGGCCAGAACTTTCTAAATGACCAAAATGTAATAGACGACATAGTAGAAGGCAGCGAAATTGACGAGCAAACTCTAGTCATAGAGATAGGACCTGGAGAGGGTGCGCTTACGACAGAGCTTGCACTAGCTGCAGGCTATGTTATTGCAATAGAACTTGACGACAGGCTAATCCCTATCCTGCGCACAAAGTTTGCACTTCATGACAACTTCGAGGTTATCCATGAAGACATACTTAAGGTGGATATCAAAGCACTCGTGAGCGAGACAATGAGAGCACGCGGACTTACGAAGACGAGGATAGTCGGAAACCTGCCTTACTATATAACGACGCCGATAATCACTAAGCTGATTGAATCGGGGGCGGAATTTGCAAGTCTTACTGTCATGATGCAGAAGGAAGTTGGCGATAGAATAGAAGCTGCGCCAGGAACTAAACTGGCTGGAGCTATCACATATGCGGTTCACTATAGATGTACAGTGGACAAGATTTGCGACGTTTCACGCGAATCATTTTATCCTGTGCCAAAGGTGGACTCGGTAGTACTAAAGCTCAACATGAGAGATGAGCTAGCGGTGCAAGTTAATGATGAAAATAAATTCTTTAGATGCATAAAGGCGGGATTCTCGATGAGACGCAAGACTTTGCTAAACTCCCTCCAAGCGCTAGATGATGTTAACAAAGATACCATAAAGCGTGCACTAGAGAGTGCTAATATAGACCCATCACGCAGGGCTGAAACCCTGACGATGGAAGAATTTGCGGAATTATCGAATTCCATTTGGGAGGAGTAACTTAATATGAAGGTTAAGAATTTCTGTAGAGGGGTTCTGG
>NZ_CALHTQ010000174.1 GCF_938039775.1 uncultured Mogibacterium sp.
CACCAATTCTCTCTGCATCGGTAATACTGTGAAGCATCATCGACACATTTGCCGAATCCCTTTCTGAAAGCTCGACTTTAGCAAGGCTTACATTGAATGACCCTAACTGATCTTCAAAGTAATCTAATAGCTTTTCATCGTTCTTGATTTTCTCAAACAATTCGTCGTTATAACCGCTTGATAGGGTTATAGCATCTCTGAAGTTCTGAAAAGCAAGCTCTACCATCTCATTAGTCTTAGCTCTAGCCTCTTCAACAGCAATGGACGGCGTAAAAAGGAGTCTCTTATCAAGGAAAACTTCCATTTCATCATCTTCTTCGCCGCCTACGAATTTATGGCTGATAGGAACGAGTTTCTCAGCAAACGGAAATATAATAACCGTTGTGAATATATTGAACAATGAGTGAATAATTGCGATATCTACAGGCGTTACAGCTTTATTTATGAATCCGAAGTTTATCAGGTAATGGCCAATGCTAAATGCAACCATAAATATAATCGTTCCGATTATATTAAATGCAATGTGAACTACTGCAACACGTTTTGCATTCTTACTTACACCGATACTAGAAATTACTGAAGTTACACAAGTTCCAATATTTTGTCCCATGATAATAGGAATAACCATTCCGTAAGTTAAACCACTAGTCATGGATAAGGCCTGCAAAATTCCTACCGAAGCAGATGAACTCTGGATTACGGCGGTAACTAATATGCCTGCGAGAATTCCAAATACCGGATTATTAAAAGCAGTTAGAACCTTTGCAAACTCCGGCATATCCTTGAGAGGTTCCATCGCTGAGCTCATGAAGTTCATGCCGTACATAAGAACTGCAAAGCCCAGCATTACCGAGCCTGCATCCTTACGCTTATCTGACTTACTAGCCATCATCATCAGAACACCGATTAAAGCGATTATTGGCGAGAAAGCCTCTGGTTTAAGGAGCTTCAAAAATATATTGTTGCTGCTAATACCCACCAAACTGAGCAACCAGGCTGTAACAGTAGTACCTATATTGGTACCCATGATTACACCAACTGACTGCTCAAGTGTCATAATGCTAGAGTTAACAAGCCCTACTAGCATAACAGTAACTGCCGAAGAACTTTGAACAATAGCCGTTACACCGAGTCCGAGCAAGAGAGATTTAAACTTATTTGAAGTCATTGACCTCAAAATTCCCTCTAGCTTGCCACCCGCAAGTTTCTCAAGACCCTGGGACATGACTGACATACCATATAGAAACAGTGCAAGTCCTCCAAGCAAGTTGATTATCGAAAAAATATCCATAAATTAATCCCCAATTAAAACTCATGTTATTACGCACATATGTCTTAATATTCTATCATATTGCTAGTGTATCCGCTTTGTTTTTGATGGATAATTTCGATACTTTTTGGTGCTTTTCCTCATCTTATGTATTAATGTTTTATAAAATTCCTAG
>NZ_CALHTQ010000175.1 GCF_938039775.1 uncultured Mogibacterium sp.
AAGAGATGCACTTTCTTTTATCGGAGATACACAGATTGCTATAGACTTCATGAGCACGCCACGCTTTTTGAGCCTTGCAAAGCTCCTGCTCTCACGCGGCTTCAACGTAACTGAGATTTATGGAGATGCTCTAACGCCAGATAGCAAACCTGATCTCGAGTGGCTGCAGCAAAATCATCCAGACATTCCGCTGATTGCAACTCAGGATTTTCGTGCACGCTTCTATCCACGAGGCAAAGCTGAGGGTGACAAGCTGCTTGCAATAGGTCAGAAAGCTGCGTATTTTACTGGCACTAACTACTTTGTAAATCTAATTGCCAACAACGGCTGGTATGGCTATGACGCCATTAAAAAGCTCGCAGCAGAAATGATCGATGCGTTTAACAACGAAAAAGACACTAAGTCCATAATTCAGGTCAAGGCTTGGGGGTGCTCGGCATGAAACAAGTAGCAAGAGTTTTATCCACCTATTCAGCTGACTTATTCGGCATCTGCTCCGTCCTCTATGAGCTGGGCGGTCTCGTTGTAATGCACGATGCATCCGGCTGTAATTCAACATACAACACGCACGATGAGCCGCGTTGGTATGATATAGAGAGCATGATTTACATATCGGGACTCATTGAAAATGACGTAATTCTCGGAAACGACGAGAAGCTCATAGGCGATGTAATTGAGGCTGCACAGGAAACTAATCCTAAATTCATCGCTATCTCCGCTGCGCTGATTCCACTCTTTATGAGCACGGATATGAAGGGAATCGCCCGCATCATCGAAAGGCGCACGGGAATACCGACATTTGGATTCACGACTAATGCGATGGATACTTATGTGCTAGGCGGCAACATGGTATACCGTGAATGCCTAGATAGATTCTGCCCTGCCCTTGATGGTAGCCAAGCTATATCTGATTCATCTTCCATATCCGTAAATCTCCTCGGCGTAACTCCGCTTGACTTCTCGATAGTCGGAAACGTTGAGGCTCTAAAGGAGTACTTTAAAGATTGCGGTATCGAGGTCAATTGCTGCA
>NZ_CALHTQ010000176.1 GCF_938039775.1 uncultured Mogibacterium sp.
GTTTCTCGCGGTGAGCGAGTTGAAATCGGTGGAGCGTTTAGAATACCAGATATTATGGAGCAGAGTGGAGCTACGCTGCATGAAGTTGGCACTACCAACAAGACAAAGCCGAGCGACTATGAGAAGGCGATTAATGAAAATACTGGGGCTCTCATGAAAGTGCACACAAGTAACTACAAGATTATGGGATTCACCGAAGAGGCTGAACTCGATGAGCTAGTTGAAATCGGTAAGGCACATGACCTGCCAGTCATTTTCGATATGGGAAATGGGCTTATGGTAAACCTAGCTGAGTACGGACTTGATGAACCTAACGTTCCTGCTTCACTCAATACGGGCATAGACGTTATCCTGTTTAGCGGAGATAAGCTACTTGGTGGTCCGCAGGCTGGAATTATAGCTGGAAAGCGTAAGTACATCGAGAAGATGAAGAAGCATCCGCTAGCTCGTGCACTGAGAGTGGATAAGATGACTTTTGCAGCGATGGAAGAGACACTCAAAAAATACAGGGACACCACTATTGCGATGCGCGATATTCCGGTGCTCCGTATGATTACTACGCCTAGAGAGGTTCTGCTTGAAAGAGCAGAGAAGTTGGCAGGCAAGATTAGTGAGGCAAATGATAAGCTCAAAGTGAAGCTTGTCGATGCGGACGACCAAATTGGCGGTGGGTCGGCACCGATGGTGTTCCTGCCAGGCGTTGCAGTTGCTGTAACCTCTGATAAGACTACTACAAAGGGACTCGAAAGGGCGCTAAGAAAACATGAAATTCCTGTAATCGCTAGAATTCACGAAGATGAGCTGCTGTTTTCTGTTAGAACGCTGATTGACAGTGAACTCGATAATGTTGCAGCGGCACTAGGGGAAGTGGAATAGATGAAGAATGTAATTATTGGCACGGCTGGTCATGTTGATCATGGCAAGACACAATTGATTAAAGCTCTATCTGGAATTGATACAGATAGGTTATCCGAGGAGAAGAAGCGTGGAATAACGATTGAGCTAGGATTTGCTCATATCGATAATGATGCCGGATATAACATCGGAGTAATCGACGTACCTGGTCATGAGAAATTTATCAAGAATATGCTTGCTGGAATCAGTGGTGTTGACTTCGTGCTATTCGTAGTCGCAGCTGATGAAGGCATTATGCCTCAGACCAAGGAGCATTTTGAAATCCTTCAGGCACTCGGTATAGATGATGGAATCATTGCAATCACCAAGAAAGACATGGTTGACGAGGAGTGGCTTGAAATGCTGCTCGAGGATGTTAAGGAGTATTTTGAAGGTTCATTCCTCGAAGGCAAACCGATGATAGCCGTTTCTTCCAAGACTGGCGAGAATATAGACGTTCTCAAAGAAGAAATTTTAAAGAAATGTGATCGAGAGTCGAAGAGGCGCGAGGAGCCTGAGCTGTTCAGACTTCCGATAGATAGAGTTTTCTCTATGCAGGGATTTGGAACTGTAGTTACGGGAACTCTTGTGGATGGAGTTCTCAGACTTAACGATGAGATAGCTGTATACCCGGATGATATTCCTGCAAAGGTGAGGGGCATCCAGACTTATGGAAGTGACACTGACGAGGCGGTTGCTGGGCAGCGAACTGCTGTGAATCTGTCTGGTATCAAGAAGGAAGATGCTCCTAGAGGCTCTGTTCTGGCAGCGCCTGGGGCAGTAACTGTAACCAATATGCTTGACGTAGAGCTTAGCGTGTTTAAGAGCAGTGACAGGAAGATCCTAAATAACAGCAGGATTCACCTATACACTGGTAGTAAGGAAGTTCTGGCAAAAGTAATCATCATGGACCGTGAATTTATGGTGAGTGGTGATACGGCCTACGTCCAGCTAAGACTAGAAGAGCCTATCGCAATCAGAAGGGGCGACAAATTTATCGTCAGATTCTACTCACCCGTAATTACGATTGGTGGTGGTGTAATCTTGGATGCAAATCCAGAGAAACATAAGAGAAATCGTGATGACGTTATGGCTGACTTTGGTGTTTTAGCAAGTGGAGATGTAGAGGCAATTGTTCACCTCAAGACGGGAAAATGGAAGTATTATAAGCAGCAGGAACTCGGACAGGAGCTGGGTTTAACTGCCGATGAGATAAATCATTCGATAGAGCTGCTTTCAGATCAAGGCAAAGTAATCACTCTCGCCGATGGGTCTATAGTGAGTGAAGATAAACTAAGCTTGCTCGGAGACACGCTTTCCAAAATTATCGACGAATATCACAGTCAGAATCCTATGGTAGATGGTATCCCGAAGAGAGAGCTGCTTAGCAGGCTAAAGGAGTACAGACACATAGAAGATGACAAGCTTGGACAGGCGATAATTTCTAACTTCTTAGATGCAGGTGTGCTTGAGGATAAGGAAAAGACGATATCGCTTGCTGGTTTCAAGGTTGAGTTCTCGGACGAACAGCTTGCACTCATGGATAAGATAAGTCAGATGTATAGTGCGTCAGGAGTAGAGACAATCAAGAATGAAGAGATATATGAACTTGTAGGCGACAAGAATGTTGCTAGTGCGCTTCAGGCAGAGTTAGTATCTCAGGGAAAAATCTTCAAGCTTGATGCTAGTTACTTTATAGATACCAATGCATGGGACGAAGCGGTTGCTGCTGGACGAGAACTTGGGGCAGAAAAACCCGATGGATTCACATTGGCAGAATATCGTGATAAGCTTGAAATATCAAGGAAATTCGCCTCTGTTTTATTATCCGCACTTGACAAGTACGGTATTACAGTGTTTAATGGAGATTGCCGAAAGGCAATAAAATAGTCATGAAAGGGAGAACTATAATGAAGAAGAAGACACTACTTATTGTAAGCATGCTTGTAATGGTTATGTTTGCGCTAACAGCTTGTGGCGGCAAGTCACCTAAGAATGTTGTTGAGGACAATCTTAAGCAGATTAAGACTGAGAAAGCTAATTCAAACGTTTCTAAGCTATTCAATGACAGCACTCTAGAGCAGAAGTACGGAAAAGAGTACGACAAGTTCATCAAGAAGGTGCAGGATTTCGATTACGAAGTTAAGGATGAGAAGGTTGATGGTAAGAAGGCAACTGTAAAGGTCGAAATCAAGACATACGACTTCGGTGCAGCTTACAAGACTACTTATGATACCGTAGTAGCTGACGCTAAGAGCGGAAAGATCACTGCAACAACAGATATTAAAGACTATGTTTACAATCTGATGTTCCAGAACCTAAACAGCGTAAAGGATAAGTCTTACAAGAAGACCGTTACTATCAACTGTACAAAGAACGACAAGGGCGAGTGGACAACTGATATTAATAACAACGTTGACTTCCTAGATGCAATGATGGGTGGAATGTTCACAGCAATCAAGTCTGTTCAGGCAGGACAGGCAGCTCAGTAGCACCTGTTTATCGGCTTTCCGATAGATTAAGCGAATAATAAAGACCGTGGCTGCAAAGCCACGGTCTTGTTTTACATAGAGATTGTGTGTTTGGATTTAGCATTAAAAGTGCAAGTCCCTGCTGTCATGATATTACTTGGCAGGTGCAACAGCTTACTTCATGAGCTTACAGATTCTCTCTCCAAATGCTAGCGGATCTTCAACTGGCATACCTTCGAGCACAAGCGCCTGATCATACAGGAGATTTGCATAGTCATTCACTTTGTCACTATCTCCGGCTTCTACGGCCTTCTTGATAGCTTCAAAGAATGGAAGGTCTCCATTTAGCTCAAGCACTTTATCAGCTTCAACCCCTGATAGATCTTTGTTGCCGGACATAGCAGCCTGCGCTTTTAAGATTTTTTCCATCTCTATAGATACGCCATCTGCAGTTGCAAAGCATACAGGATGATTCTTGAGCCTTGTAGATAGAATTACGGATGAAACCTTGTCTCCGAGAGTATTCTTGATAGCTGTTAGTGTATCCTTTGCTGCTTCATTCTTATCTTCCTGTGCTTTTATCTCCTCATCTGTTCTCTCAAATCCTAGATCCTTATCAGAGATGTTCTTAAACTCCTTGCCTTCATATTCTCTCATAGCCATGAACGCAAATTCATCTATGTTGTCTGTGCAGTAAAGGACCTCATATCCTTTATCTTTGAATAAATCCATCTGAGGCATCATCTGGATTTTACCTTTTGATTCTCCCGCTGCGTAGTATATGTACTTTTGGTCATCGGACATGCGCGATACGTAGTCACTTAGCGTAGTCATACTCTCTGTTGTACCACTGTAATATAGGAGTAAATCCATCAGCTTATCCTTGTCAGCACCGAAGTTATCATATACTCCGTACTTGAGCTGGATTCCAAAGTTTTCAAAGAATTTCTCGTACTTCTCGCGCTCCTTGTCACGCATTTCTCCAAACGTCTGCAAAAGTTTCTTTTCGAGCCTCTGTGCTATTGCACGAAGCTGCCTATCTTGCTGCAGCATCTCTCTAGAGATATTGAGAGATAGGTCTGGGGAATCAACGAGTCCGCTGATAAATCCAAAGTAACTTGGTAGTAAATCCTCACACTTATCCATGATTAAAACACCGCTAGAGTATAATTGTAGTCCTGGCTTAAAGTCTTTGTTGTAGTAATTAAAAGGAACTTCGCTAGGTACAAACAGAAGTGCGTCATATGAGATAACACCCTCGACGTTAGTATGAACTACTTTTAGCGGATCACTCCAAGACATGTAAGTCTTTTTGAAGAAATCGTTATACTGCTCGTCAGTGATTTCACTCTTCTTGGTCTTCCATAGAGGAACCATGCTGTTGAGCTTTTCATCCTCTGTAAAAGTCTCGTACTCAGGCTTGTAGTCCTCGGCACCCATCTCTTCTTCGGATGCTGGTTTCTGACGCTGCTTCGTAACATTCATCACGATAGGGTAGCGAATATAGTCTGAATACTGCTTAACGATGCCTCTGATTCTGTATTCTTCAAGGAACTCAGAGTAATTATCGTCCTCTGTGTCATCTCTTAGATAAATGACAATATCGGTTCCGATATCAGCGCGTTCTGCTTCATCTATCGTGAATCCTTCAGCACCTTCGCTCTCCCAAATGTATGCCTGAGTAGAGTCGTAAGCCTTGGAAATAACCTGAATCTTCTTAGCTACCATAAATGCACTGTAGAAGCCAACTCCGAACTGACCAATTATATCCACATCCTGCAAAGCTTCTGAATTGTCTGACTTGAATTTGAGTGAGCCACTATTGGCGATAATTCCGAGGTTGTTCTCGAGCTCCTCTTTGGTCATGCCTATTCCACTATCTGAGATAGTTAGAGTTCTAGCTGCTTTGTCTGCTGCAATTCTGATTTCAAAATCATCTCTAGATTTTCCTGTGCAACCATCTTCGGCTTCTCTATAGTAACGCTTGTCAATGGCATCACTCGCATTGCTGATAATCTCTCTCATGAATATCTCTCGATTAGTATAGATAGAGTTGATCATCATATCGAGCAGTCGCTGTGATTCTGCTTTAAACTGCATTTTCTCCATATCATAAACCTTCTTTCGTAATAGTATCTAACGATTAGCACTCTCGTGCTCCGTCTGCTAATAATATACTACTAGTTAGATAATATTTCAAGAAGGGAACGATAAACCGCTAATAACATCGCGTCGAAAAATTAGATTGCACAAAATTAAAAATCACAGAATATTCATAATTTGCATCTTTCTTAGAGTATAATGGACTCATGATAATGAAGGTGAATGAATACATTCATCGTGGGGATACATTTACAAGGATTCTAATACACGGAGGTGCTAGAAATGGGCAATAAATATGATGTTGTAATTATTGGTGGAGGTCCGGCTGGACTAACAGCGGGAATATACGCAGCAAGAGCTGGAAAGTCAACTGCTATTATCGAGCGTGGTCTCATAGGTGGTCAGATTACCTTTACCGATTCTATAGATAACTTTCCTGCAGCACCAGGAATGAACGGCGCTGAGTATGCGATGAAGATTCAGGCACAGGCTGAATCGTTTGGTGCAGAAATCATCATGGATGAGATAGTTGAAGTTGAACCTCCAGAATCTGAAGGTGGAGTATTCAAGATCAAGGGTAATAGTGACGAATACGAAGCTACAGCTATCGTACTTGCGACTGGACTTGATAATAGAAAGATGGGAATTTCTGGGGAAGATGGCTTAATTAGCCGCGGAATTTCATTCTGTGCGGTTTGCGATGGTGCGTTCTTTAGAAATAAGGAAGTTGCAGTATATGGCGGCGGAAACACAGCTGTCGAGGATGCCGTATTCCTAGCTAACATTTGTACTAAGGTTACTATCATTCATAGAAGAGATAGGTTTAGAGCAGAACAGGCTGTTGTAGATGAGCTTAAGGCTTTTGATAACATTGAGTTTGTTATGACCAGCAATGTCGTAG
>NZ_CALHTQ010000177.1 GCF_938039775.1 uncultured Mogibacterium sp.
TGACCAAATAGTTTCTAGACTATGTAATTCCTTTGAGAATGCGAGTATTGTTGAATACAATTCAATTTTACCGTATAATAAACAAGTAGGATTTTACTATTGTAAAATCAGTAAGTGTAACAATTTATAAATTTAATTTACTCAGGTGGTAAGACTTTAATGAGAGTAGGATATTTAACAGACAAGGGCATGAAGCGCCCTAAGAACGAGGATGCTGTAAAGGTATTAAAGGATAGCAGATTTTTCATGTTGGCAGACGGTGTTGGCGGAAACAAATCGGGTGAAATTGCAAGCACTGCGGCCGTAGACTTTTTGGCTGATTATGTTTACAACAATCCGATTGAGTTAGTCGAAGGAAGTGAAGCAATTTTTCTGTATTTTGAAAATGCGGTAAACTTCGTAAATGAAAGTATACTTCAGCTTTCTAACACTAAGCCAGAGTATGTCGGTATGGCGACTACACTTGTGTTTGCATATGTTGATCGCAAGATTCTTTATGTGGGCAACGTAGGTGACAGTAGAGTTTACTTCATCCACAAGGATGAAGTTCACCAGATAACTGATGATCACACCTATGTAAATGATCTTGTTAAGATGGGAGCTATTACACGTAATGAGGCAGACCATCACTATAAGAAGAATGTAATCACCAGAGCGATTGGTGGAAATGCATATAACAACCCTGACTGCTTCAACATTTATATGGAGCCGAATGACAGGGTGCTAATCTGCAGCGACGGACTTTATGAGGAAGTATCGGATAAGGAAATCCTAGATATTTTCAATGATAGTAAAGATATGCAGGATTGTGCTGAACGTATGGTTGAAAGAGCAAACCTAAATGGTGGAAACGATAACGTTTCAGTAATTTGTATTGATATGTTGGAGGAATCAAATGAGCAGTAGACTTCTATCTGGCCGTTACGAGCTCCTTGAGAAAATCGGTGATGGCGGTATGGCAGTCGTTTACAAGGGTAAGGACAGACTGTTAAATAGATTCATCGCTATCAAGATACTCAGACCGGAGTTCACGAAAGATGCTTCATTTGTTGAGAATTTCAAGAGGGAGTCACAGGCGGCTGCCGGACTTTCCCATCCTAATATCGTAAGTGTTTATGATGTAGGTAAAGAAGGAAACATCAACTACATAGTAATGGAGCTTGTTGAAGGTCGAAATTTAAGTAATATTATCGCTGAGGAAGCGCCTCTCGACTACCGCACTGTAATCGACTTAACTAAGCAGGTTGCATCTGCTTTAAGAATAGCGCATAAAAATAAGATTATACATAGAGACGTTAAGCCACATAACATCATGGTTACATCCGATGGTGTTGCTAAGCTGGCTGACTTTGGTATTGCCAAGGCAGTTAACGATGCGACACTTTCTACGAACAGTAAAGTTATCGGATCAGTTCACTACTTCTCACCTGAACAGGCAAGAGGGAATTATGTAGATGAAAGATCTGATATATACTCGCTAGGTATTGTTATGTATGAGATGCTTACAGGGAAGGTACCTTTTGATGGTGATAATCCTGTATCTATTGCACTTAAACATATTAACGAGGAAATAGTACCACCACACGAATATGTTGATGGGATACCTCCTGCACTTGAAAGAGCAGTGTTAAAGGCAACAAATAAATTCCAGACTAACAGATTTAATAGTGCAGATGAGCTTATTGAAGAACTAGATAATATCGAATTTGTTACTAAGGTTGTTGGAAATTCAATCTTTGCAGAAGCATCGAATGAAGTTGCTCGTAAGCGTTCAGATATCGATGAAGATGATAGTGAAGAACTAACATCTGATAAGTCAAAGGGCAAGAAGAAGAAGAAGAAAGCTGGTCCTGACAACCGCAAGAAAAAACTGCTAAAAATAGGAATTGTAGCAGCTACGATTCTTGTTCTTGGATTAGGTGTTGCATTTGCAACAGGCGCTTTCTCAAGCAAGGCTAAAGTTCCTGACATGTCAGATATGACATACAAGGAGGCAAAAAACACTGCTGAAAAGAGTGGTTTTAAGGTTGAAAAAGGTAAAAGAGTTTACTCTTCAGAGATTGCTGAAGGCCATGTAGTTGAACAGGATCCTGCAGGTGGTGAAGAAGCTAAGAAAGGTACAACTATCAAACTTAACCTTAGTAAGGGCTCTAAAGAAGGAACAGTTCCAAATATCGTAGGACAGGATTACAAGAAGGTTGAGAAGAAACTAAAGAAGGCTGGATACAAGCTTGGAATAGTTAAATCTGAAACCTCAAACAAGCCAGAAGGAACAATACTAACTCAGGACCCAGAAGCAGGAACTAATGCTGATAAGGGAACTAAAATTAATATCACTATAAGTGATGGAAAAGGTAAAGATAAGGGAACAGTACCTTCTGTAACTGGAAAGTCTCTAGAAGAGGCTAAATCAGCTATTACTAATGCTGGATTCAAAGTTGGTAATATAACTTATGATGAGAGCAATGTATACGGCAATGGCTATGTAATGTGGCAGCAATACGCTGCTAATACATCGCTCGAAAAGGGTGAAACCATTGATATCGAAGTAAGTAAGGGTGCTCCTTCTTCGGGAAGTTCATCTGATAACTCGAATAACAGTGGTACAAGGTTGTAATATGCTAGGAAGAGTCGTTAAAGGAATTGGCGGTTTCTACTATGTTGATGATGGGGAGCGAGTTTACATGGGTAATGCTCGTAAAAACCTCAAACGTGGTAAGTCCCTCATCTACGTTGGAGATATTGTAGAGTTTGATCTTAGACAAGAGGATGGCGACTGTATAATAACTAAGGTGCGCGAAAGAATTTTCTTTCGCGCCCACCTGTTTCTAACCTAGATAAGCTTGTGGTCGTATTTGCTGCTGCATCACCAAATCCGAATAGGGTAATCATCGATAAATTTACCGCTGCTACACTATATAACAACATAGAAGTTGTTATATGTATTACGAAGGCGGATTTAGTCAGCGAGGCATCTATCCAAGAATTAATCGATGTCTATGAAACAGCGTTTCCTGTTGTTACAGTAAATGGGCAAACCGGTGAAGGAATCGAAAACTTATACGAACTGATCAAAGGCAATAATGTTGCGCTAGCTGGTCCTTCTGGTGTTGGTAAATCAACGATTATGAACCATTTGACTGGTCGTAATGATATTGAAATTGGTGACATAAGTACAAAGACGTCAAGAGGTCGACATACTACAAGGCACGTAGAGATTTTTAGTATAGACAAAGATACACATTTTTATGATACTCCAGGGTTTACGTCTTTAGATATGCCTAAGTTGGATAAATACCGTGTGAGAGATTTTTTTCCGGAGATAAGAGAGTATAAAGGATTTTGCAAATATCTTGACTGTATACATGTTGATGAGCCAGATTGTGCAGTAAAGGAAGCCTTGTCTAAAGGGAAGATAAGTAATAGTAGATATGAATCGTATCTCGCGATTCTGGGAGAGGTAAAGAAATGGCAAAGGTAGCACCTTCGATTTTAGCAGCTGATTTTGCTAAGCTAGGTTCAGAAGTCTCCGACATTTGCAACGGAGGATGTGATTACATCCATGTAGATGTAATGGACGGTGCATTTGTTCCTAATATCAGTTTTGGCAGTGCTGTAATGAAAAGCCTTAACGGCTATGCAACTGTTCCGTATGATGTTCATCTTATGATTCAAAATCCTGATTACTATATAGATGAGTTTGTTACAGACAATACTGAATTCATAACTGTTCATTATGAGGCATGTCCGCATATTTGTAGAACAATATCACATATAAAGGAGCAGGGTGTAAAAGCCGGTGTATCCATTAACCCAGGAACACCTGTTTCTTGCTTGGAATCAGTACTACCTTTTGTTGATATGGTACTCATAATGTCTGTAAATCCGGGTTTTGGCGGTCAAAAGTTCATCCCAGGGACTGCTGAAAAAGTAGCTCAGCTTAATAACATAAGAAAATGTAATGGGTATTGCTTTAAAATTGAAGTAGATGGTGGTATCTCTGATAAAAATGCTGGACTTCTCACTTCAAAAGGTGCAGATATACTTGTTGCAGGTTCGGCCGTTTTTAAGCATGAAGATAGAGCTGAAGCAATAAGGGTCATTAAAGAGGTAGATGTGTAAGAAGTTTCAATTATCTTCGCTAAAATAGTCTAAATAAAAGCTAATGCCTAGCCTTCTACTTTCGTAGAATTTCTAGGCATCTTTTCATATCATCTGGTAAAGGTGCTTCAATTTCAAGTTTTTCGCTAGTCATAGGATGCTTCAGTACCATCTTTGCAGCGTGTAGTGCCTGTCTATTCATTAGTTCAGGCGAATCGCCACCGTATAAATGATCTCCTGTAATAGGGTGACCTATATATGTGAGATGAACTCTAATCTGATGAGTTCTCCCTGTGTGAAGTGTTACTTCTACTAGAGTATGATTATCAAATCTTTCAAGGACCTTCACATCAGTAATTGCATCTTTACCACCTTCAGCAAGCACTGTTCGCTTAATAGATTCCTCGTTAGGTCGTCCGATAGGTTTATCTATTGTGATCTCATCTTCATCGATAACGCCGTTAACAATAGTAATATACTGCTTATGAACAGTATTTGTAAGCATCTGGCGAGAGATGTCATGCTGAGAATTTGCATTCTTTGCGACAATAACTATTCCGGAAGTGTCCATATCTATTCGATTTGCAAAGCGAATCTTGTAACTTTGTTTGTTATCTTGCATGTATTTCATGAGACCGTTAGCAATAGTATGAAATGGATGTCCCTTGGTTGGGTGCACTATAACTCCAGGTTGCTTATTTATAAACATGAGATCTTCGTCTTCATATAGCACATTTATAGGTATATCTTCTGCAGGAAAATCACTAGTCTCTTCTGGTAATCTTATTGAAATTATGTCCCCATAAGCTGGTTTTATAAATCCAGGACTTGGAGAGCCATTAAGGTCTACAAGCTTCTGAAACTTAATTTTTGTTTTAAATCTAGAAGAAAATTTGAAATTTGCCTTGAGAATCTGATTGATAGTTAGACCAACTTCAGAGTCAGTAACTGTATGATTATATTTACCCATTAATTTCCTCAAATATATATTTACAAAAGTTTGTTAGTTAGCTTCTTCCAGTAATCATAGCCAGGTAGCCTCAGAAGATGAATTTCATCTTCAGCCTGAGCTACATCAATCTTAGAAACGTTACTAAATTCACTAGTAAGACCATCGTATGCTAGCAAAAGCTTATCTCCTACGGTACTCTTCCTAGTAACTAACCTAACTTTTTTTGAAGCAGGATAGAGGATGCTCGATCTAAAGCATCGATAAGCACTTGTATTCATCGGTGCCATTGGAGTAAGCTGAAGTGCATCGAGCTCTGGCGCAACAAGTGAGCCACCTAGTGAATAGTTGTAAGCAGTTGAGCCAACAGGTGTCGACACAAGAATGCCGTCACCGATAAATTCTTGTATAGGTGTGTCATCCATAATTATCGATAGATGAGCAAGCTTCGTATACATTCCCATAACTAGTATCTCGTTTATGCCTGTAACCTCGTGAACACCATCGTGATCAGTGATTAGTGCACGAAGTGGATGAATCTTTTCGATTGTATAATTTCCATCATTATAATGATTTACAAACTTTTCAAGTTCAGAAGGAACAAGTTCCTGGAAGAAACCAAGGTGTCCCGTATTAATTCCTATTATTGGTGTGTGTGGAAGCCTGCATTCGTGGACGCAGTTTAGGAATGTACCATCTCCACCGATACACGCTATTAAATCCACAGTTTCATCATAGGTATCGGAAATCTTAAAGCCTCTTGCGTTAAGAACGTTTACGAGCTCGTTTGCAGTAGCTTTTGATAAACCAGTATCATTGCTGTAGATAAAAACGTTGGTTGATTTCATATTAATCCCTCGTATATTAATTGCTATATCATTTCATCTAGCTCATTAACTAGTTTCTCGAAAGTAGAAAGTGCAGAAAGCACTGGTTCTTCTGTACTCATATCTACACCAGCAATTTTTAATAGTTCTATAGGATAGTCTGATTCTCCTGAAGTTAGGAACTTCAGATACTCATCTCTTTCAGAGGTCCCGCCATTTAATATTCTGTTAGCTATAGCATTGGCAGCAGAATATCCAGTAGCATACTGATACACGTAGTAAGCACGATAGAAGTGAGGAATTCTTGACCATTCATATTTTATAAAGTCATCGTGCTCAACTGCTGGACCGTAATACTCTGTATTAAGCTTGTCATATTCATTATTCAAAATCTCAGAAGTTAGAGATCCACCATTCTCTACGATTTCATGAGCAATTTTCTCAAATTCAGCAAACATCGTCTGTCTAAATAGAGTGGATTTGAACTCATCAATATAGAAATTTATTAGATATTTCTTCATCTCAGTAGATTCCGCATTCTTAAGCAAGTAATGTATAAGAAGAGTTTCATTCACAGTACTTGCAACTTCTGCAGTAAATATAGAGTGACCTCCATAAATAAATGGCTGTGTCTTCCTTGTATAATAAGAATGCATAGAATGACCTGCTTCATGAACAAGTGTAAATACGTCGCGAAGTTCTCCACTGAAGTTCATCAGGATATATGGATGACTGTCATAAGAGCCAAAACTATAAGCCCCAGAAGTTTTTCCTTTATTCTCGTATATATCTACCCATCTATCTTTAGTAAGCCCTTTGCGAAGTGTTGACACGTATTCATCTCCAAGTGGTGCGAGAGCTTTACAAGCTATGTCTACGGCCTCTTCATAAGTGCATTCTAATCCTTCTGGCTTAACGATAGGGCGGTATACGTCGTACATTCTAAGAGCTTCAACCTCTAGAGCACGTTTTCTAATTTCCATATACTTATGCATTGATGTTAGACTCTTATGCACAGCATCGATTAGATTATCGTACACGCTAAGTGGAATTCGTTCTCCAGAGAGAGCACTATCAAGAGTCGACTCGTAGCTTCGAAGGTTAGACATGATATAGTCGTGCTTAACGTTGTAATTGTACATCACAGAAATGGAATTATTGAACTCCTTGTATCTTCCGTACATCGCTTCAAATGCATTCTTACGAATATCGCGATTCTCCGACTCCATAAACTGAATATAGTTGCCGTGAGTCAATTCAACATCATGGCCATCTTCGTTTTTTACCTTTCCAAATGAAAGATCTGCATCGTTGAACATGGTGAAGATTTCATCTGGTGCACTAGCGAATTCATTTAGCTGTGCGATGATGCGTTCTTCATCAGAGGATAGTACGTGTGGTTTGCTAAGTAAAATAGAATCAAGCATGAACTCGTACTCTTTTAATTGAGGCATCTCTTTAATATATCCATTGATTATATTCTCATCAGCCTCGAGTATTTCAGGTGTAAAAAATGAAACATTTGCTGAAATCTGAGCAAGTGTAGAGAGAGACTTGTTGTTCATCTCAGTATATTTAGTGTTAGCATTATCCTCGTCATGACGCATTCTAGAATATACGAAAGCGTGTTCGGCTTTGCGCATAATAGCAGCATACAAATTCAATGCGTTTAGCAAGTTATTGGAAGAGTCTGTAATGGTACCTTTAAGGGTAGTAAATTCTTCACTTTCCTTTAATGCATCAGATAGATCCTGATTCCACTTCTCCTCTTCAGGGTACATAGCTTCTAAATTCCATTTATCTTTTGTCGCTATCTCAGAGCGGTTTTTTAACTCGTATTTATTCATTTAACTAGCTCCTTATGCTATAATTGATGATGTATTATTATAGCATAAATCAATTTAAAGGTGAATTAATGAACAGAGATGAACTCTATCAAATCCTTGATATTATTACTCCAGTAGAGTTTGAGTACTATGAGAATTTGGCGGCGCTTCTAGAGGCCGATGAGGTTATTGATATACAGCTAATCCTTGAGCTTATTAAGGAGCTAGATATGGACAAACTTGCAGACATGTTTGACTCTTATTTTGAAGAATGGAACAAGTCAATACCAGAGGATTTGGCTGAACTATATGTGACTGTTGATACAGCTAAACGCAGCATTATGGGTAATTTTAATGAAGATATGGATGATGAGGATTACTATTCATTAGCTACGGCTATATATGATTTTAGACGTTGGTATGTAATAACACCTCATGTAGTCGACAATGATACAGGTGAAGAAATTAATATCAGAGATGCGAGGTATAATCTCAGTGCATCAAGATATACGGGAGAAGTCTGCAATTATAATTTTAGTGACGCATATGAGTACGAAGGTGACTCGTACTCTGTGAGATTGTCGGATATTATAGAAGCAGAATATAAATAAGGGGGATATATGCTAGAGGTTATAACACTAGATTCCGGTGTCAGACTAGCGCTTAATTCTATGGATTCTGTTAGATCAGTTTCAATTGGAATATGGTGCAATAATGGCTCAGTAAATGAGAAGGACGAAGAACAGGGAATATCTCATTTTATAGAACATATGCTATTTAAAGGCACTAAGGATAGGGATCATTTCCAGATAGTAAATGAAATCGATAAACTTGGTGGTCAAATGAATGCATTTACAAGCAAAGAATGCACTTGCTTCTACGTGAAGTGCCTTGATGAGCATTTTCGTACAACTGCTGATGTTTTATCTGACATGATATGTAATCCAACTTTCCCGGCAGACGAACTTGAGAAGGAGAAGGGTGTAGTAATTGAAGAAATCAATATGAATGCTGATGATCCAGATGATGTTGCATTCGACATTCTTGAAGATAACGTATATCGTGGGATGGGCATGTCGCACCCAGTTCTTGGTACGAAAGAGACCGTTTCGTCATTTACCCACGATAAGCTCAATGAATACTACTTTGACCACTATACTCGTGATGAAATTATTGTTTCTGTAGCAGGTTCATTTAATAAGGATGAGGTTATAGATTATTTTAAAGATAAGTTCTATAACCTAAAAGTTAGAAGGGATATTGAAACTGATAAGAACATTTCAGAACTTTCTGATGGTGGATATATTGAAGTTAACAAGGAAATAGAGCAGGCTCATATAGCCATGGGAATAAGACTTTTCCCTGCTTCTGATTCAAGACGGTACCCTATGATGTTACTATGTAATCTTCTTGGCGGAGGAATGTCATCAAGACTTATGCAGAATGTTCGCGTTAAGAAGGGGCTTGCATATTCAGTTTACTCTATGACTGGTTTCTATAGTCATACTGGACTATTCGTTATATCCGCAGGTGTTGCTAAGGATAAGGTTGATGAAGCCTTAGAAGCCATTAAGGATGAGCTTGATAGGCTTAAGGGCGATGATATAAGTATAGAAGAGTTCCAAAGTTCTAAGGAGCAGCTAAAATCCAGCTTTATCTTTGGTCAGGAAAGTGTTCAGAATCTTATGATTTATAATGGCAGAAACCTTCTGACTCATGGAAGATGCATAACGCCATCAGAAGTGCTACAGTTGCTCGATGACATCAGTCTTGATGATATTAATGAGGTAAAAAAAGAAATCTGTGACTATGATAGATTTAATATAATAAATGTAACTGGTAATAATTAATAGTCAAATGATTATTTGCTCTTTAATATAATGCATATTTATTACTAATTTTGTCTAAATTTCAATGAATTTGCTGTTTTGAACCGGAAAGGATGAGTTCTTATGGAACTAAAATTTATATCACTTAGTGGACAACTTCCAGCATATGCTACTAATGGCGCATCAGGACTGGATTTACGTGCATTTACTGATGAGCCAATTACTTTGGCACCTATGGAGAGAAGACTTATTCCTACTGGATTGTTTGTTCAGATTCCAGATGGTTACGAGGGCCAAGTTAGAGCAAGGTCAGGACTTGCGATTAAGAATGGTATTGGTCTTGTCAACAGTATAGGCACCATTGATTCTGACTATCGTGGCGAACTAAAGATTCCATTGATTAATTTTGGCAGTGATGATTTTACAATCAATAATGGAGATCGTGTTGCACAGCTTGTAATTGCTGCATACGAGAGAGTTGAGCCAGTAATCGTTACTGAACTCGATGATACAGATCGAGGTGAAGGAGGTTTTGGACATACGGGAGTTAAAGGTTAGATGATATTACGAGAAGACCTTGAACAGCGAGAATATGATTTTCTTGATGCGAGAGCAGCGAAATCCAGAGATTCTTTAGGCAGAGATAGGTATGAAGAAAAGTGTAGTTTTCGCACGGATTATCAGCGTGATAGAGATAGGATTATTCACTCTAAAGCATTTCGTAGATTGATGCACAAGACGCAGGTATTCCTCGCTCCTGAAGGCGATCATTATAGAACTAGACTCACTCATACCCTTGAGGTTGCTCAAGTTGCTCGTACAATTGCAAAAACTCTAAACTATAACGAGGAATTAACTGAAGCAATTGCCTTGGGTCATGATCTCGGTCATACACCATTTGGACATAATGGAGAAGAGGTTTTGAATAGGATTCACGAAGGTGGATTTAGGCATAATGAACAGAGTCTACGCATTGTTGAACGAATAGAATCTACAACTAAGAGAATTGGTCTCAATCTTACAAAGGAAGTAAGGGACGGTATTTTGAACCATAGAGGTTCTGGCATTCCAATTACTCTCGAGGGGCAGATTGTTAAGATTAGTGACCGTATTGCTTACATAAATCACGATATTGATGATGCATTAAGAAGCAATGTCATTACTATTGATGAGCTACCTGCAACCGATCTCGATGTTCTTGGATATTCACACAGCGAACGTATTAATAACTTAATTTCGGATCTCGCATCATATAGTGATGGCAAAGATTGTGTTAGCTTAAGCCCTGAGTTTAACAGTGCTTTACTTCATCTTCGTAAGTATATGTTTGAGCATGTGTACTGTAGCGAGCTCGTTAAGCGAGAAGAGGACATGAACAAGGTTGAAGTGGTGATTACCGCTCTCTATAAGTACTTTGTAAATCATCCTGACAAGATGCCTGAACTTTACAGAAGCATATCAATTGAAGATGGTGAAACCATTGCTGTAAAAGACTATGTATCTGGAATGACGGATCGATACGCAATTTCATTATATTCCGATTTGTTTGTACCACGTGGATGGACAGATTTTAAGTAGACAATTAAAAGGAGGAGACCATGGCATATGGCAATAACTTTATCGATGAGATAAAGTCAAAAGTTAATATCGTAGATATCATTGGCCGTGAAGTCCCTCTTAAGCAAAGTGGGAGTAACTTTAAAGGTCTTTGTCCTTTTCATAATGAGAAAACGCCTTCCTTTACGGTAAATGAGCAAAAGCAGATTTTTAATTGCTTTGGATGCGGAGAAAAAGGTGATGTAATTCAATTTATCCAGCGCTTTAATAATATGGAGTTTATGGAAGCTTGTGAGAAGCTAGCTGAAGAATATAATATTGAAATACCACAGCATGGTACACGAAAAAAAGTAGACATGTCTCATTACTATGAGATAAATGCCATGGCGGCGAGATTCTTTTTTAATAATCTTACAAAGCAGTCAAATCCGGGATACACATACATTCGAAAAAGAGGAATTAGTGATGAAACCATAAAACATTTTGGTCTCGGATATTCGCTTGATTCGTGGAACGCATTACATATACATTTACAGAGCAAAGGCATTAAAGATGAGGATATGCTTAAGCTCGGGCTTATAACGCAAGGCAAGAAGGGGGTATATGATAAATTTCGTGGGCGATTGATGTTTCCAATCTTTAATCCACAAGGAAGAGTTATTGGTTTCGGAGGTAGAGCATTAGGCGATGAGATGCCTAAGTATCTAAATTCATCTGAAAGTGATGTATTTCTCAAGAAGAATAATTTATATGCGCTGAACTTCACTAAGAAGAATATAAACGATGAAAACCAAGTTCTGATGGTTGAAGGCTATATGGATGTAATTTCTCTATATCAGAGTGGTATCCGTAATGTTGTCGCTTCACTTGGAACAGCTTTGACTGATAATCAGTGTCAGCTCATCACTAGATATACGAAGAATGTTGTACTATCATACGATTCTGATGCTGCAGGAATCAAGGCTGCTCTTCGCGGCATCGAGGTTATGAGGGCTTCTAATGCAAATGTTAGAATATTACAGGTAACCGGTGGAAAAGATCCGGATGAATTTGTAAAAAAGTATGGAAAAGAAGATTTTATAAAGCTTGTTAACAATGCGGTTCCGGCTACTGAATTCTCTCTGGATATTATGAAGAAAAAGTATAATCTTAATGATAATCTTGAGATTATTGAATATATAAAGGCATGCGTTCCGATATTACGCAAGCTCGGGGCGGTAGAGCAGGATTTGTATGTAAAAAAGCTTGCTTCTGAATTCGATATTTCAGAACATGCTATACTTACAGAGATAGTTTCTAGTGACAATATGCATAACTACTCATATTCTAATAAATCTCACGATAAAAGAGATTCTAGAAACAATCGATATGGAAATGAAGAAAGAGTAGAAATCTCACTACTTTATATCTTAACGCGCGATTCGCGCTATCTTGATACATTTAAAGAAGATGATATTGAGTTTAGGACTGACCTTGGAAGAGATTTTTACGATATCGCTAGTAAGTTAATTTGGGATAAGAACTTATCTGAAATTAATATAGATGATGTATATAAGGGCCTCGATCCAGAAGACGAGAAAACACTTAGAAAAATATTATCAAATATTAGAATTGGTGCGGACGAAAGTTCGTACTACAAAGAATGTTACGCTAAGTATGTGCAGATGCATTACGGAGAAAAAATAATTGAGCTACAAAATGCGATTGCAGTCGCTGAGAAGCTAGGTAATGAAGAAGAAATTTCACGTCTTGCTATGCAGTTACAAGGTATTGAAGAGAAGAGAAGAAAGGTCAGGTAGATTATGCCAAAAAAAGAAGCAACCGAAGCAACTGCTAATGAGCATGTTGAACAGGCTGTGGAAGAGATTATGAAAATCTCTGAAAACACCGGTAACGAGATTACACTAGCTGAGATTGGAGAGCATCTGTCGAGAATTAAACTTAATAAAGAGCAGATAGATGAAGTCTATGACTTAGTTGAAAAGAATGGAATCAGCATAGTTGACACTAGAGAGCCAAACGGCAATGAACTCGATGATGTTGAAGAAGATGATGTCGACATCGATGATGGTGTTGTGCTCAAGACAAATGGAGAAATTGACGTAGATGCGACTGTTCCAAAGTCTTTGCCCACTGATGATGCCGTTAGAATGTATCTGAAAGAGATTGGTAAGGTGCCACTACTTACAGGTGCTGAAGAGCGAGAACTTGCTATTCGTATGGAGCAAGGAGATGAAGAAGCCAAGAAGAAACTATGTGAATCAAACCTCAGACTTGTGGTAAGTATCGCAAAGAGATATCTAAACAGAGGACTAAGTTTCCTAGATTTAATTCAGGAAGGAAATTTAGGACTTATCAAAGCTGTTGATAAATTTGACTACACTAAAGGATACAAGTTCTCTACTTATGCTACTTGGTGGATTAGACAAGCTATTACTCGTTCCATTGCTGACCAGGCGAGAACGATTAGAATTCCTGTTCACATGGTTGAAACCATTAACAAGTTAATTAGAATTTCTAGACAGCTACTTCAGGAGCTGGGACGTGAACCAACCTCTGAAGAAATAGCAAAGGAGATGGGTATAACAGTTGAAA
>NZ_CALHTQ010000178.1 GCF_938039775.1 uncultured Mogibacterium sp.
ATCTCACGCGAACTTCTTAAATCGGGAAAAAGCGTGGCAAAGCTTAACGGCGAGATAGTTTCACTAACAAAGCTTCGTGACTTCTGTAGTGAGTTTATAGATATACATGGGCAATACGACAACCAACAGATACTCGATCCTGAAAATCATATCTTCATCACGGATAGCTACAATCATACAGTTATCTCTAGCGGACTTCATAAACTAAGAGAGCTACATAAGAGTTATCACGAGGTCAAGCGTGAATACGAACAGCTCCTCCGTAGTGAATCGGAATCACGCAGACAGCAGGACTTCTATCAGTTTGAGTTTGACTACATAGATAATCTTGATTTAAGAGCTGGAGAGGACGATGAGTTACGTGAGCAGCTTGATTTAATGCGTAACAGCGAGCGCATATATGAAGCCGTTGCGGGTTCATATAGTAGACTCACCGAAGATCCTTCCGTTCTCAGTGTCCTTGGTTCGTGCATGAATCAACTTCAAGGAATATCTTCATATAGCGAAGAGCTAAATGAGCTTTCTGAAAGTTTTTCAGAGTTATACTACAGCCTTGAAGATATATCTTCTATGCTTAGAAACACAAGTGAGTCTATTAACTTTTCTGAGGAAGAGATAGACCTCGTTTCTTCGAGACTTAGTGTACTTGAGGATGCTAAGCGTAAATACAATATGACTATCGAGGAGATTATCAAATACAAAGAAGAGTTAGACAGTAAACTTGGAGTAATTCATAATCTTGATGATGAGAAGCAACGACTTGTGGAGTTAATAGATAAGCGATATATAGAGTTAGAAGCTCAGGCTGATATAGTTAGTAAGATTAGAAAAGCTAACGCAGCAGCACTTGAATCTGAGATGATTAAGGAGCTTCAGGATTTGGCATTTGCAAATTCTGAATTTAAGATTGAAATTACCAGGCTAGACGATATATCAGAACTTGGATATGACGGTGTTGAATTTCTAATATCAACTAATCCTGGCGAACCACTCAGACCGATGGCTAAAATCGCTTCTGGCGGTGAAATTTCTAGAATAATGCTAGCCTTCAAACACATTATCGGTAGTAGCGATAGTGTAGAAACAATGATATTTGATGAAATTGACACGGGAATTAGCGGCAAGACAGCACTAGTTGTCGGTCATAAGCTAAGTGAAATTGCAGAGCATAGACAGATACTCTGTATAACTCATTTACCACAAATTGCAGCATCTGGAGACGACAACTTCTCCATAGATAAGAAAATCTCTGATGGTAAATCGCATACAGTTATTGAGCACCTAGATGACTCAGGAAAACTAGAGATGCTCGCTCGATTGATAAGCGGCGCCCCTGATAGCAGCAATGCACTTGAAGCCGCTAGAGAGCTTGTCGCATCAGTAAGAGAATAAAGCTTGAGGCAGAGCCTCAAGCTTTTCTACTTTCAATTTCAATTATTTATATCTATTATAGAAACAGATTATACAGATGCCATTCATTCCTCTTCATTACCAGTTAAATACAAATAGTTCAAGAGAAGTGCTCTTGTCCATCTCGCCAGTTTTTAGGAGTCTATCAGTATCATAAAGTTCTATAAGAGCCTTCTTAATCTTGCTCTTTCCAATCTTCCTAGCTGCAGCATACGCCTTCTTGAGCCTATATTCATTCACTCCTAAATTTTTAGCCATTGCTTTAATTGGCATCCCTTCATCATCTAGTTCAAGTGAATCGTACATAATCTCAAACTGACCGATCAATGTTAAAGCTAGAGAAAACACATTGCCCTTACTCTTTGAATTTTCGCCCACAGCAATGGTATTAACCAGAAGCTGCATAGCCATACTCTTCTTACCAGCAAGCAGATAGTCTATAAAGTTAAATACAAATCTATCCTTATCCCCTATCATAATATCTTCTATAAGCTGCTTAGATATAGTTGTATCATCAGACACATTGACTAACTTCGTAAGATCTGATTCCATCCTATATAGGTCATACTCACTATCATTATTTAAATATCCCGAGATATCGACGAGATAATCCATATCACGAGCGCCTATAAGCTTGCCAGCAGCACGAATTCGCTTATTTACAAAGGATTTGAGCTCAGCAGGGTTTAACCTTTCGAAGTTATAGGTGCTACAAGCTGCAGCTACTTTGGTAGCAAAAGCATTAAGTTTCTCCTTCTTGCCCGGGCTATGAAGAGGTTCAATGTAAAATAGAAGAATTGTAGATGGATTTGGCTTAGTTAAGTACTCAAGGATAGGTGCGGTTTCAGTTATTACGCTCTTTTTTAAAAGCGGCAGATAATTTTTAATAGTTAACACCCTGGTGCTTGCAAACATCGTCATAGTATTTGCAGTTTCAACGATTTCTTGTGCCGATACCGACTCTCCATCAAGGTCTGTAACTACATATTTTCTATCTGCTTCACTCGAATTATTTTCGATAATGGTTTTTACAGCCCAATCTGTAAGAAAACCTTCTTCTCCGTATAGAAATATGTTGCTACCAATTATTCCACTCTTTATATCTTTGCTAAACTCTTTAAATGACATCCTCAATCATCCTATCGATTTTAATTTCATTACGGCTAATATCTACACCAATAGCTCCCTCTTTATCATTTCTATACACCTTAATGCCACGCTTCTCAAACCTTCTAATCACTCCAGCATTCGGATGACCATAGGTATTGTTCTCCCCCACTTGGATAACAGCAATACGCGGATTTGCGGCCTCTATGAACTTCTCGTTAGAGCTATATCTACTTCCGTGATGTGCAACTTTTAATATATCGCATTTTAACACATCTGTAGATTTGTAGTATTTTATCATATCAAGTTCATCGGCCTCAACCAAGTCACCAGTCAGCATTATCTTAATCCCTTTATAATAAAGCATATACACAGTATTTAACTCATTTTCGTCTGAATCATTTGTTGCCACCCTGTCATCCATCGGCCAAATCGCTTGTATCCACACATCTTTTCCTAATCTTAGTTTATCTTTAAATCTTACAAACTTCAGCCTTGGACCTGACACCTGATACCTATACGGATAAGGCACCATAAACTGTTTTACGGGATATATTTCACCGAGCTCCATGGCTCCTTTACAGTGGTCCATGTGCATATGAGTAAAAATGCTCATATCTACGTCATTTGCAGCATTCTTTAAAAAATATTCTTTAAGTACTTTCTCTCCGATATTACGATTCTTTTCGCCTCCCCCGTCAAGAAGCACATCACATCTGTCGGTCCTTATATGTATTCCGTCACCCTGTCCAACATCTATAAAAACAACCTCACAGTCCATGAAATTATTACGATAAGCAGAACCTACAGCGATAGACATGCACATGACTAAAATTATTGATTGTGCTATTAGATCATATCTCTTTCTAAGCATCAGAACGATGTTAAACTCAGAACACAAGAAATATAGCAGTGCATACACAGCTATTATAGTGGTTATTTTCATTGAACTTATCGAGTATGAATACCTTCCATTCATATTAAGGATATGATTGAGTTTAGTTATAATTTCAGTAAGGTAGAAGATTTCACTCTTTATAACAACTCCGACACTTCCAAACAGAGAGTATGAAATTAACCCCAAGATAGAAAATGGCACAAGCAAGCTGATAAGTCCAACTATCGGAATATTAATTAAGAACCCAAATGGATTTATTTTGTTAAATGTATATATCGTATATGGAATCATCGAAAGCTGAATTGCCAGCATGAATCCCGCATGTTTCCCGACTAGTCTACTTAGAGGATCAGTTAGAAATGCTATCCCAGAGACCGCAATATAAGACATCTGAAAGCTCGCTCCAAACATCATAAATGGATTGTACAGGAGCACTATTATAAATGATGCTGAAAGTGATGCCAGTAGGTCAAAAGGCCGCTTCAAATAGAAAGCAACAATAGCGCTACAAGTTAGAATTACTGCTCTTAAAGTCGATACATTCCATGCCGTTATTTCACCATAACAGAGCATCGCCATCATAGTAATAAATCCAATTAAGCCCCCATGACGCCCCATCGCCATAAGCCTTAACATTCCATATATTACACCGACATGTAATCCGCTAACGGCAAGAACATGTGCAGTGGTATTTTCTCTAAATTCCTTGATCGTATCGTCGTCTATATCGCTGGTATCACCAAATGCTACACCTTTTATAAACCCATATATTTCGCTTCTATTTCCAGATACCTTCCGCGCAAATTGGTCCTTTTTTCTATATAGGGACCTCCTTACTATCCATATAAAACTTTGTTCATCATTACTTATCTCACTTATATCATTTGCCTTCATCACATATGTAATTTTCTTCGTCATCAAATATCGCTTGTAATCAAAACAGCCAGGATTACGAGCTGATGTGGGGATTTTTATAGAGCCATGAACCTTTACTTCTCTACCGTAAAGCTCTAGTCCCTGACTAGTCTTCATAGATTTATTTATCCCCATCTCTGGCTTCTTGCCGCCTTTTATAAAAGTTTTGTTTTCATTTCCAAATCCGTTCCACTTCTGACATCTCACAATAGCTACTTTCCCAAGTGACGTAGTTTTAATGTCTAAAGTGAGTCCCTTTTGATTTTCTTTATAGTTGATAACCCTACCTTCAATATACTTACATCTAAGTAATTCAGTTGCTGTCTTTGGTGACATTTCATAAGCGTGAATGCCATAATTCAAGATGCCTATGATAAATAAAGCAATACATAGAATCGCATCATACTTAAGCATCCTGTCCGTTGTCTCTAGCTCCATGTTCTGTCTGATATAGATTATCCTATAAATTACAAATATAAATACCGCCATAATTAGAGTGAATTTAATTATTTCTCGTTGATTTATATAGGTATCAGCCGCAATAATTCCTAGCGCCATAGATATTCCAAGCGCAACTATCCTTCTCCTAAACATATTTCACACCACTGCATAATATTCCATTTATGAAATAACACGTATCATACAACTATGATATTAGTACGAGCCATAATTCCCTTCAGCACACATTTATTTTACAAGATAAAATGGTGACCAGATGCACATACAATCTTCACAATAAAATAGCTCAAAATGTTCATTTTTCAAGCAATTCATGGTAAAATAACATGTCATATTTTATTTAAGAGGAAATATATGGAAAACAATTCAACAAACATAAAAGAATTAATCAAGCGACTGCAGAATGGTGAGCGTTTATCTCAAGAGGAGATGCGCACTGTTGCTAATTATGTGGCTCAAATGAAATTCGAGAAAGAGCAACGTGAAAAGCGTGCTCAGGCTGTTGCAAAAGGAAACGAGAAGAAAGGACTTTCCTTCCACGAACAGGTTGCAAAAGCTGAAGCAGATGCGAAGAAGAATAGACTCAGGAACAACCTTGAGAAAAACTCCGTAAAGCACGCTTCTTCAGATGACGCAGCGCTTAATAACAAAGCACGGATCATAAGCAATGACGACAAAGCTGCTTTTCATGAACAAGTTGCTAGAGCCGAAGCAGCAGCTGCAAAGCGTGATAAATCAATTAGAAAACGAGCTAGGGAAGAAAAGAAACTTCTAAAGCAAGAGCAGAAAGCTAAGACAAGAGACAAAGAGCGAGGTTTCAGCCTTAAGCGTGATCTTAGACATCCTGTTCAGTTTCTCAAGCGCGTATTCACTAAGCCGAACCCATACTATACGCCGGGAGCTGGAGAGTACATCATGGTATCTGGTAAGAAAGTTAAAAATAAACCCCGCACATTAAGTATAAAGTACGCTATTCGCAACTTTATTGTGATGGGTATTGTTATGACACTTATGTTTTCAATCTATGCGGTGACAGTTATTGCTTTTGCCCCTAAGATTGATCCACATAAGATTTATGATCAGATTTCAACAGATACGATAATCTATGATGATACAGGGGAACGTGTCGGAAGCGTCAACAGCGGTGAAAGTCGTACTATCATCAAGTACAAGGACATCCCTAAACACACAGTGGATGCGTTTGTATCTCTAGAGGACAAAACATTCTGGAAACATCATGGCTTCAATTGGACAAGAATAGCTGGAGCTATTGTATCCTCATTTGGCCGTGGCAATATCCGTGGTACTAGTACGCTCACTCAACAACTAGCGAGGAACGTATATCTGCCAAATATCAAGAGTCAGAGATCCGTTCGTCGTAAGATTCTCGAGATGTACTACGCAGCGAAGATTGAGAGAACTCTCTCGAAGAAAGAAATATTTGCTGCATACGTCAACAGCATATATTTTGGTTACGGTAATTATGGTATCGAGAATGCGTCAAAGACATATTTCTCTAAGAGTGTTAGTGAGCTTTCTATAAAAGAAAGTGCTGCCCTCGCTGCGATGCCACAGTCACCTGATACATATTCGCTCATTCAGAATGCCGACTCGCCTCTTGCTTCAAGAGAAACCTCGACCCCAATCAAGGTTAACAGCAAGACTTATATCGCTAATGATATATCTAGGTCACGTAGACAGATTGCACTAAAGCTTATGTATGAGCAGGGCTATATTACAAAGTCGCAGTACGATGAAAATGTATCTGCTAACCTTGTGGACTTCCTTAAACCTACTCTCAGTGCAGGAAGTGATGCAGGAACATCATACTTTACTGATTACACTGTAAATCGAGTAATTAAAGCTCTCATGAAGAAGTATAAACTTGACTATAAGAGCGCCCATGATATGGTATACAACGGTGGCCTCAAGATATACTCAACTATGGATTCAAAGGCTCAGAAAGCCGTTGAAGATGGTTTCAACGAAGGAACCTACTTCCCTTCACTAACTGGACTTAAGAAAGATAGCTCGGGTAATATCATCAGCGATAAGGGCTCAATAACACTATATGCATATGACAATATGATCCAGGACGATAAATTTGTATTGCAGGACGACGAGTACAAAAGAAATGACGATGGATCGATTACACTTTACAAGAACAAGCGGCTAAATATTTACAAAACTTCAACTGCTAATGGCACAGACTACAGCCTCGAGCTAAAGCCATCATATGTAATTGAGAGCAACAACTTGTATATAATACCAGGTGGTTATATCAATATCCCGAGCAACAGTAAGACTATAGATAAGTCTGGAAATCTTGTAATTAGCGCAAAATTCATTAAGAACAACAGTAAGCTCATTACAGATGTAAATGGAAACCCAGCCTTCTCTGATAAGCTGTATATCTTGCAGGACAAGGTTATCCAGCCTCAAGGTGCGATGGTGATTACAGAAGTTGGTACAGGTAAGGTAAAGGCTATGGTTGGAGGCCGCGGTGTTACGGGCAAACAGCTCTACAATCGTGCGATAAACCCTCGTCAGCCTGGTTCCTCAATCAAGCCACTCGCAGTATATAGTGCAGCACTTCAGAGGAGCTACGAATATGCTGAGCAAGGGCAGAAGTATCCTCTCGTAGACCCGGGCAATGATAAACAAGGTACCGACAACTATGGCGACTATCTCACAGCTGCATCGATTATTATAGACGAACCTATTAAAATCAATGGCAGAGTTTGGCCAAAGAACTCTAACAACAGATACTCTGGCCCTATGACTATGCGTAAAGGTATGCAGAGCTCAACAAACGTTGTTGCAGTAAAGCTCTATGAGCAACTTGGCGCAGATTATTCTGCTAGCATGGTCGAAAAGTACGGTATCAGTACTCTTAACAAGTCAGCAAATGGCGATATGAACCCTGCTGCACTTGCTCTCGGAGGTCTCTCAAAGGGTGTATCCCCTTACGAGATGGCGGAAGCATATGCTACCTTCCCTAATGGGGGTGTTCGCGTTGAGAATAGAGTGTTTATAAAGGTTGTCGATAGAGACGGAAGTACAATTCTCACTACAGAGAAGAAAAAGCACAAGGTTCTAGATGAAGGTGTTGCATATATCATGGTTACAATGCTGAAGTCTGTAGTTAACGGCGGTACTGGTTCAAATGCTGCAATCTCTGGAGTTGAGGTCGGTGGTAAGACTGGTACTACAAGCAGCAACTACGATATTTGGTTTGATGGAATTACACCAAAATACGCAGCTTCACTCTGGATTGGTACAGATGTGAACATTCCACTTACATCATCGTCATCTGCTGCTGCAGCTCTCTGGTCACGTATCATGCGCAACGTGCCTAACATCAGAAAGGGTTCCTATAAACCAGCTCCATCAAATGTAGTTCATAAGAACGGCGAATACTTTACAAAAGGTACCGAAGGAGGACTTGGCACAAACCCAGATGAAGAGTCAGAAGAAACTGAAATTATAGAGGAAGAACAGGAAGCTACTGAACAGTCGCAGAATAATAACAGTAGTAACTCAAGCAATCAGGGCAACCAAGGTAATAATCAGGGTAACCAAGGCAACCAAGGTAATAACCAGGGACAGCCAAGTA
>NZ_CALHTQ010000179.1 GCF_938039775.1 uncultured Mogibacterium sp.
CCACCCATTCCTGTGGAAAGTAAATACAGAAATGGTGCGGTAATGGTGTTTCAATACGAGGATGGAAGGTATGGTGCATTAATCGCTGTAGATAGCAAATTTTACGACAAGGAAACATACTATTCTTATATACAGACAGATATTAAAATGTCAAGAAAACCAAGCATTGACGATGTGCGAAAGGCGAGGATTATCGACCCGAGCTTTCATAGTGAGGAATACAATTCATTTCGTGATCCAGCCTATTATTATTCCTTTGTGTACTGCATTTCTGGGTATTTAAAGAGTACTGCGACGAAGCGATTTGAAAAATATAACGATAGCTTCTTTGAAATTATCGGATATTTATCCGATTGGGGAGAGTGTTGCAGTGGAACCTATGACTGCTTTGATTATTATAGGCAAAAGACAAGTGATGAATTTAAAATAACTGCCATAGAAGAGCTCACTAAAAGGTTTAACGAAAATCCGGATGTTCGTACAAGCATGACTGTTGGTGAAATAGACCTGGAAGCTCAAAATTATAATAGGTAGTTTTCAATCTAGAATAAAGAATATATATAAACGCCTTCCAAGATTATTGCTAATCTTAGGAGGCGTTTTTGTACATATGTGAGAAATATTAACGAGAAAACCGCCTTAACCCTCGATGTTTGGAAGTGTAGCTAGGCTCGCTTCAATTTCCTCGTCGCTTGGTACGTAGTCAGTCATATTGCCATCGTTAAACTGTTCGTAGGCATAGAGATCAAAGTAACCAGTTCCAGTAAGTCCAAACAGAATGGTCTTTTCTTCGCCAGTCTCTTTACACTTTAGAGCTTCATCGATAGCTGACTTAATAGCATGACTGCTCTCTGGAGCTGGGAGAATACCTTCAACTCTGGCAAAGTCGCGAGCAGCTTCGAAGACTTCTGTCTGTGTATAGCTTACAGCCTCGATTTCACCCTGGTGATATAGCTCAGAAACGATCGGGCTCATACCGTGGTAGCGCAGTCCGCCTGCGTGATTAGGTGCAGGGATGTAGCCACTGCCAATCGTGTACATCTTTGCCATTGGGCATACATGTCCTGTATCACAGAAATCGTAAGCATAACGACCTCTTGTAAGGCTAGGGCAGGATGCAGGCTCAGCAGCGATGAAGCGATAGTCTGCCTCTCCTCTAAGCTTTTCGCCCATGAATGGTGACATGAGACCGCCTAAGTTGCTACCGCCGCCAGCGCATCCGATAATTACATCTGGCTTGATGTCGTACTTCTTCATTGCGGTCATAGCTTCTTCACCAATTACACTTTGGTGTAGAAGTACCTGATTTAACACGCTTCCTAGTACGTACTTGTATCCATCGCTTGTCGTAGCCGCCTCTACTGCCTCGGAAATCGCACAGCCAAGGCTTCCTGTAGTTCCAGGGTGCTCGAGAAGTATCTTTCTACCTACCTCTGTAGTTTCAGAAGGAGACGGTGTAACCGATGCACCATAAGTCCTCATAACCTCACGGCGGAATGGTTTCTGTTCATATGAAACCTTAACCATGTACACCTTGCAGTCTAGACCGAGGTAAGAGCAAGCCATGGATAGAGCAGTTCCCCACTGGCCAGCACCAGTCTCGGTTGTGACGCCTTTGAGCCCTTCCTTCTTAGCGTAGTAAGCCTGTGCTATTGCCGAGTTGAGCTTATGACTGCCGCTAGTGTTGTTTCCCTCGAACTTATAATAAATCTTGGCAGGGGTCTGGAGTTTCTCCTCAAGGCAGTAAGCGCGTACGAGAGGGGAAGGTCTATACATCTTATAAAAGTCTCTTATCTCCTCCGGAATCTCGATATATCTATCGGTATCGTTTAGTTCTTGTTCTATAAGTTCATCGCAAAACACAGGTTTCAGATCATCGAAGGTTACCGGCTTTCCAGTACCTGGATTTACAAGTGGAGCGGGCTTATCTTTCATATCAGCTCTCACATTGTAATAGTGTGTTGGCATCTCATTTTCTTGCAAATAAATCTTATAAGGTATTGCGCTATTGTTTGTGTTGTTTGACATTTTACTCTCCTTTGTCATCTCATCTAATCTTGCGAAGTGTGAAAGAAAGCAATAAAAAAACTCTCGTCCCCAAATTGCTGGGACAAGAGTTGAATCTCCTGCGGTGCCACCCGGCATTGACGTAAAAACGCCCACTCCTTCGCATACTAACATATGCAGATATTGTTTACGAAGTATCTTCTCCGTCGCCCCTAATAGAGTCTAGATATTAAACTCGTTCAGTTTGCCCTCGGGAGGCCATTCAGCAAAGCGCATACAGTCTGCAATCACACCATCTGCAAATCTCTCTTCTGCTGCATCTAAGCTTACTATTCTCCCTCAACGGTTTGTAATTTTTTACAATATTAACATCGAAATCTGTGAGAGTCAACATATTCTATAATAAATTATGTTTATGCATATAATTATTTCGTTAAATCACTATATAATATTGACTTATTATCCAAATGATGTTAAGTTATGACCATAAAGATATTATCAAAATGATAATAAGTTGAGATGAGGTGAATACCATGAAAAAAACATTGATTGTTGTAGACATGCAGAAGGATTTTATTGATGGAGCATTAGGTACGAAAGAAGCAGTGGAGATAGTTCAAAATGTTAAGAATAAGATCGCTGAATATCAGTCTAGAGGTGATGAAATAATTTTTACGAGAGACACTCATAAGCAAAACTACCTTGAGACGAATGAGGGTAGACATCTTCCCGTAGAACACTGTATAGAGGGGACTGAAGGCTGGGAAATTCCGCAAGAGCTTAAAGTCGAAGGTGCTACCTATATAAATAAACCTAGCTTCGGATACACTGACTGGTACAAATTTGATCTTAAAGATGTTGAAATTATCGGACTTTGTACAGATATATGTGTAGTATCTAACGCACTTATAATCAAAGCAGCATTTCCAGAAATTGATGTTACTGTAGACGCACGCTGCTGTGCAGGAGTAACACCAGAGACACATACGTCTGCATTGACCACCATGAGATGCTGTCAGGTAAACGTAATCGGCGAATAGAAAAACCACATTCTTTTTTCCATAAGTTAATTAATAATGGGAGAACTTAAATGATCCGTATAAATGATAAAAAAATTGATATGAAGCATTTTCCAGACGGAACTATGCTTATAAAATACTTAGCTGATAATGAAAGTACCAAAATCACTTGGCTTTATGATAATGATGAAGAGTGCATGTTGATGTATTTCCTGGTGAAGCACTTAAGAACTCATGGGGTAAAGAGAATTGAACTACTAATGCCCTATATTCCAAACGCTAGAATGGATAGGGTAAAAGACTCCGACGAAGTATTCACGCTTAAGTATTTTGCTGAATTTATCAATGATTTAAATTTAGATAGCGTGGAGGTACTTGATCCACATTCAAATGTCAGTACCGCGTTAATCGACAACATCTCGATTATTGAACCGACGGATATTATCTTAAATCTACTTGAAACCGTGAATAGTGACGGAAATGCCATTCTGTTTTTTCCAGATGAGGGAGCAATGAAAAGGTATTCTCACATAGCATCAAAGTGTGATATTCCTTATGTGTTCGGAATGAAGAATCGTGACTGGAGATCAGGGGAGATATTGGGGCTTGAAGTGCTTGGAGAAACCGATGCAGTTCCAGGCAAAAACATCCTTATTATCGACGATATTTGCTCGAGGGGCGGAACGTTTTTACATAGTGCTAAAGCTTTAAAAGCTATGAATGCTGCCGATATTGACCTATATGTGTCCCACCTCGAAAATTCAGTTTGGGAAGGCGATATGATTAGGAGTGGGCTCGTTAGAAATATTTATACAACTAATAGCATATATCGCTTCCAGGATAAGGGACCAGTTAAGGTTGTAAAGGAGTATTAGAGAGGAGTTCATCATGTGTGCGAATAAGATAAATCCTATGCTGCTTATAGATTTTTACAAGGCTGTACATGCCGAAATGCTACCTAAAGGAATAACAAAGTCCGTTTCATATTTTACACCGAGGATGAGCCGCGTAAAGAGATGGGACAAGGTTGTAATGTTCGGACTTCAAGGCTTTATTAAGAACTATTTAATTGATTACTTTAATGAGGAGTTCTTCGGAAGACCTTTTGATGAAGTAATCGAAGATTATAAAAGGATTATGGATAACGCCCTTGGTAGTGAAGCTTATAAAATAGAAAAAGTGGAAGATCTACATCATCTTGGGTATCTGCCAATTGAGATTGTGGCCCTACCAGAAGGCACATTAGTTCCAATGCATGTGCCTATGTTCGGAATTACTAATACACACCCAGACTTTGCATGGCTTCCTCAGTCGCTTGAAAGCTTAATATCTGCCGAAAGCTGGCATCCTATGATCGCTGCAACTGTCGGATATACGTATAGAAAGATTGTAAATGAATATTACGACAAAACATGTGATCATAATATTCCTCGTGCGAGAGCTCTAGGGGCATTTGACTTCAGAGGTGAAGAATCTGTTGAATCTGCTGTGAAGGCTGGCGCTGGCTGGTGCTTGTCGTTCCTTAACACCGCAACTGTTCCGACTATCCCGTACCTCGAGGCTAACTACAATTGTGACTGCACGAAGGAGCCTGTAGCGTTTGGTAGCCCAAGCACCGAGCATTCGGTTATGTGTAGCAATTATGCGATAGATGGTGATGAAATAACTTTGCTCAGAAGGCTTCTTACTGAGATATATCCAAATACAAGCTTCAGTGCTGTTTTAGACTCGTATGACTACTGGAATATCATCGATAATGTGCTTCCTGAATTAAAGCCTGAAATCATGGCGCATAACGGGTGCATGCTCATGAGAGGCGATTCGGGGGACTGCGTCGAAGTCGTAACTAAAACTGTCTTCAAGCTGTGGGAGCAGTTTGGTGGAACTATAAACAGCAAGGGATACAAGGTTCTTGACCCTCATGTGAAAGCAATTTACGGTGACTCGATAACCGTTCAAAGATGCGAAGAGGTCTATAGAATTCTCGAGGAAAATGGATTTGCTTGTTCTAATGTCGCGCTAGGTGTCGGTTCGTTTTCAATGCAGTGCATCGAAGAAGATGGAGTACTGAAACCGTTTACACGAGATACTTTCAGCTCGTGCATTAAAGCTACTTACTGCGAGATTGAGGGAAAACCATATCCTATTTTCAAGAATCCTAAGGACGGTGGATTCAAGCGGTCACAGAAGGGCTGCTGCGCTGTGTTTAAGGATGATAATGGCGAGCTTAGTTACAAGGATGAATATACTTGGGAAGAAGTATGCAGAAATCCTAAGAACGAATTAATTTCTGTTTTCAAAGATGGTAAACTTACAGTAAGTCAGACTCTAGCGGAAATAAGAGCGGTGCTACATAAAGGTGAATTTTAACGGTAAATTATAATAATAATTTTGTGATGTTTTAAAAGGATATGGTTATGATGGAATATAGATTCGATGCAGAGAAGACAAAACATGAAGTGGTTACGTGGATTCGTCAGTTCTTCGATGAGAATGGACCAGGCTGTAATGCAGTACTTGGAATATCAGGTGGAAAGGACAGCTCCATCGCGGCAGCTTTATGTGTAGAGGCGCTTGGTAGGAACCGTGTAATAGGTGTGCTTATGCCAAATGGCGAGCAAGCTGATATCGAAATGGCAAGGCTTTTAGTTAATCATTTAGGAATACGGAGCATCGAGGTTAATATTAAGTCTGCCGTGGATGGTGTGCTGAATGGGATTGAAGAAGGTGAGAAGAATGGATTGAACTTAGAGATCTCAAAGCAGACAAAAGAGAACCTCCCTCCTAGGATTAGAATGTCGACGGTATATGCTATAAGTCAAAGCATGAATGGCAGGGTTGTTAATACATGCAATCTTTCAGAAGATTGGGTTGGCTATTCAACTAGGTACGGCGATTCTGTCGGTGATTTTAGTCCTATGTCTAATTTGACTGTAACGGAGGTTAAGCAAATTGGTCGTCTGCTAGACTTGCCAGATGTTCTTATTGACAAAGTGCCTATCGATGGACTGTGCGGAAAATCCGATGAGGACAATCTAGGATTTACTTATGAAATGCTAGATAAGTATATTAGAATGGGAATTATTGAAGATCAAGAAAAGAAGGCTATAATCGATAAAAAGCATGTGCAGAACTTATTTAAATTAAAACTTATGCCTATGTTTGATCCTAAAATTGATACTATATAATTAATAATTAATTACTTAAGAACTGAAATTATAGTAACGGAAAGAGTAATTGGTTAGCGGGAGATGACCTATATGACATACGATATAAATAGTTCTGAAGAGAGGGAATACCTCGAGAATTACAATATTGAGCAATTTGAACGTCCATCAGTTGCCACTGATATAGTTGCGTTTGCCGTAATGCGGGATGGTGAGCAAAGTAATATTAGGAAGCTGGAAAATAGAGAGCTTAAACTTTTGCTTATCAAGAGATCTCAATTTCCGTACAAAGGCGCATGGGCACTTCCAGGAGGTTTTTTACGACCAGGTGAGACTGTTGAGGAAACTGCAAAGCGGGAACTTTTTGAGGAAACGGGAGTAAAGAATCCATTTTTGCACCTAGCAGGGGTATACTCAGAAGCTGAAAGAGATCCTAGAGGATGGATTATATCAAATAGCTTTATATCTCTAATTAATGCGGAAATTTGCTCACTAAGAGCGGATACTGATGCATGGGATGCAGCCTGGTTCTGCGTAAATCTTCAAAGTGAAATTACTTCAAATAATGATTCATCAAGTACAACTCAAATGATTAAACATACTCTAACCTTATCTTTTGATAGCACTTCTTCCGACAGCAACATAAAAGGCGATGAAAATATTGAGATTGAAGCGATTGTATCAGAGGAATCAACAAGAAAAGGTTACAATCACGTATCGAACTATCAGATAGTAGACAGGGGGGGGCTGGGATTCGATCATGCTAAAATCATAGTTCAGTCACTTCTCGAGCTCAGAGATATGATGGAGTACGACCTTAG
>NZ_CALHTQ010000180.1 GCF_938039775.1 uncultured Mogibacterium sp.
GCAACCCCTTGTTCCTCAAGAAAGTCTGCAAAATTTCTTACGTTATCCTTGAGCGACATCCTATATCCCGTACCATCGACTTCATTTAGAGGTATTAAATTAACGTGAGTGAGCCAACCTTTCAAATGACTTGCCAGCTCTCGTGCATGCTCGGGTTTATCGTTTACACCATCTATTAAAGCATATTCAAAAGTAATCCTTCTCTTCGTCGCCTCTGTATAATCTCTGCAAGCTTTCATTAGTTGACCATACTCGTAGCTCCTTGCTATGGGCAGTGTTCGGCAGCGAATCTCATCATTAGGAGCGTGTAGAGAAACCGCGAGGTTAACTTGCGGAAAGTCTTTTCCAAACCTTTCTATGTACGGAATAAGGCCACAGGTAGAAACAGTAATATTTCTCATTCCGAGATTATATCCCTGTTTGCTGTTAATAAGGCGTATAAATTTCGACACGTTCTCATAGTTGTCAAATGGCTCTCCGATGCCCATGATTACGACATGCCCAATGTTCTCACCTGTGATATTACGCATCTTGAGCACCTGCGATAGCATTTCACCACCAGTAAGCGCCCTCTCAAGTCCGTTTCTAGTTGAAGCACAGAAAGTACATCCCATCCGGCATCCTACCTGTGAACTTATGCAAATTGAATTACCATAGTTATACTTCATGAACACTGACTCAACACGAGAACCATCTTTAAATTCAAAGAGACATTTCCTCGTCCCATCTTGTCTTGACTCTTGAATCAGTATAGCTTCCGGCATGCCTATATAATACTTCTCAGACAGTGCCTCTCTAAGCTTGGCAGGAATGTTGGTCATCTCATCAAATGACTCCGCACCCTTGGAGAGCCATTCAAATATTTGTTTCGCCCTAAACTTCTTGTCTCCGCATGAAGAAACGACCCCGGCTAATTCGTCGGGATCGTAATCTACAATATTGAGCTTAGAAGTAATGTTCATATTCTCTTCACTCATAATATTTAAGTCTCTTAGCACTTAGTAACTGCTAGACCAGTCTTGTGACCATTGATATCGAATGTCTCTAGACCAGTAGCTTCAACTACAGAATCAGCGAGAGTCTCTTCCTCGATGTGTTCTAATG
>NZ_CALHTQ010000181.1 GCF_938039775.1 uncultured Mogibacterium sp.
GTAGAGCCTTTGCAAAATCTGTGTAGGAGTTTCTAGACTTCATTCTGCCGTCGCAGCCAGCCATTACGAAGAACTTCTTGATTGCTCCAGACTTAACTGCCTCAACTACAGTGTCTGCTAGTGCAAATACCTGCTCGTGTGCAAATCCACCGACAATCTCACCTGTCTCGATTTCTGTTGGTGCAGGGCACTTCTTAGCTAGCTCGATGATCTCGGAGAAGTCCTTAGTCTCACCGTACTTGCCGTCGATGTGCTTGCATCCTGGGTATCCTGCTGCACCTGTTGTAAATATTCTGTCCTTGTAGCTATCTGCTGGTGGCACGATGCAGTTTGTTGTCATCAGGATTGGTCCGTTGAAGCTCTCGAACTCTTCCTTCTGCTTCCACCATGCATTTCCGTAGTTACCAGCGAAGTGATCGTACTTCTTGAATGCTGGGTAGTACTGTCCTGCAAGCATCTCGGAGTGTGTATATACGTCTACGCCTGTTCCCTCTGTCTGTTCTAGAAGCATTTCGAGGTCCTTTAGGTCGTGACCAGAAATCAGGATTCCTGGATTCTTTCTAACACCGATATCTACCTTTGTGATCTCTGGGTTTCCGTAAGCAGATGTGTTTGCCTCATCAAGTAGAGCCATGCCATCTACACCGTACTTACCTGTCTCTAGTGTAAGTGCAACTAGGTCATCTACAGATAGAGAATCGTCTAGTGTAAGTGCTAGAGCCTTCTGCATAAATGTATCAACCTCTACGTTGTCCTTGAGTAGAGCATTTGCATGCTTGCTGTATGCGGAAAGACCCTTTAGTCCGTAAGTGATAAGCTCTCTTAGAGATCTTACGTCCTCGTTCTCTGTTGCGAGTACTCCAACCTCTGGGCTAGCAGCCTTTGCAGCGAACTCACCAACGCATCCGTTCCACTTAGCAGCCTCTGGAAGCTTGCTTGTATCGTCAAGCTGCTTTAGTAGCTGCTCCTTACATGTAAGTGTCTCAACGATTTTAGCTGTGATTGCTTCGTCATCGAAGTTAGCATTAGTGATAGTTGTGAATAGGTTGAGCGAAACTAGGTGATTTACCTGCTCGCTTACTTCCTTGCCCTCAGCTCTTAGCTGTGTAGTTACTGCAGAAAGCCCCTTAGTTACGTATACGAGCAGATCCTGTAATCCTGCTGTCTCTGGAAGCTTGCCACAGACACCTCTCATAGTACAACCTGTGCCCTTTGCTGTCTCCTGGCACTGATAACAAAACATACGGTTTTCCATCTGTTTTCTCCTTTCAACTCTTATATAACGTCCATTTGTTTTTTGCTTTAATTAGTGTTTGCTTTAAGTTTGTGCCACAAGCATATCATTAAAAAAGGACAGAATCTGTAACCAATGTTACAGTTCTATCCTTTTTTCATTGTTTTTCAATTGATACATTTAAATTGCGTCAATTATATTTGGATTATCAGTTAAGAGCCTCGATTTCTGCAGGATCAAGGACGTAAATCTTGCGCCCCTTTATCTCGATTAAACCATCGTCCTGCATCTTCATCAGCTCTCTGGAAACTGACGGTCTCGTCACTCCCAGGAACTCAGCTAATCCTTCCCTCGTCATATTGATGGGCTTGCTCATATCCCTGTCGTTATATACGAGTAGCATCTTGGCGATTTTCTGACGGAGCGTCGGACAAGAAAGTATCCTGAGCCTCATATTTAGAGCGTAAGCATTTCTCGCAAAGCTCATCAGCATGTTATTAATCATCTGATTGTGGTAGCCACAGTCATTGCCGCACGTTCCGGACATGAAGTCGCGCGGAAGCGATACGACCTTCGAATCGCAGGTTGCCTGTGCGAATACCCCATACTTCTCTTTGCCGAGAAACAGCAGGATATCACCAAACACCTCTCCCGTATCAGTAAAGTTTCCGATGACTCTCCTGTTGCCGTCGAAGGAATCATAACCGATTCTCACTCCACCCTCTAGGAGGATGTGGAGCTTAGTTGGTTCATCCTCTTCGGTAAATATCATGTCTCCCTTCTTGAATGATAGGCAGAGTGCACCACTGCATGTAAAGCAGTTGTGCACGTCATCTACCGTCATATTCTCAAAAAGCGGGCTCACCATGAGGCGTTCAGCTATTACTCTATCTGTCTTTGATGATGCTCTTGCTGCCATATCCCTCGCCTATTACATCATGCCCATTCCGCCGCCTGCAGGCATAGCAGGTGCAGCTGGCAAGTCTTCCTTAATCTCTGAAATTCCAGCCTCAGTTGTGAGAAGCATGCCTGCTACACTTGAAGCATTCTGAAGTGCAGATCTTGTAACCTTAACTGGGTCAACGATACCAGCTTCGATCATGTCTACGTACTCCTCTGTTGCTGCGTTAAATCCGACGCCCTTCTTGGACTCCTTAACCTTAGCAACGATTACGCTGCCTTCATATCCTGCGTTCTCAGCAATCTGTCTAACTGGCTCCTCTAGTGCTCTAACTACGATTCTCGCACCAGTCTTCATATCTCCGTCAAGGCTCTCAGCGTACTCGGAAACCTTGTCGATTGCGCAGATAAGTGATGTACCACCACCTGCAACGATGCCTTCCTCAACTGCAGCTCTAGTAGCATTTAGAGCGTCCTCGAGTCTGAGCTTCTTATCCTTAAGCTCTGTCTCTGTAGCAGCTCCAGCATTGATAACTGCAACTCCGCCGACTAGCTTAGCAAGTCTCTCCTGCAGCTTCTCTCTATCGAAGTCAGAAGTCGAGTCCTCAATCTCGCCTTTGATTTTCTCTACCCTCTCTTCGATTTCAGACTTATCCCCAGCACCGTTAACGATTACTGTGTGGTCCTTGTTAACCTTAACTGTTCCAGCCTTACCGAGCATATCTACTGTAGCTTCCTTGAGCTCATATCCTAGCTCCTCGCTGATTACAGTACCGCCTGTGAGGATTGCAATATCCTCCATCATAGCCTTTCTTCTGTCGCCAAATCCAGGTGCCTTTACAGCTACTACGTCGAGAGTTCCTCTTAGCTTGTTAACTACGAGTGTTGCAAGTGCCTCTCCGTCTACGTCATCTGCAACGATGAGCAGCTTCTTGCCTGACTTCATGATGTCCTCAAGAAGTGGTACTAGATCCTGAATGTTGGAAATCTTCTTGTCTGTAAGAAGGATATATGGATTCTCAAGAACCGCTTCCATCTTCTCAGAATTAGCTGCCATATATGGTGATAGATACCCTCTGTCGAACTGCATGCCCTCAACCACGTCTAGTGTAGTTCCGAGTGATCTCGACTCCTCAACTGTGATTACGCCGTCAGTTCCTACCTTCTCCATAGCCTCAGAGATTAGCTCACCAATCTCTCTATCTCCAGCAGATACAGATGCAACCTGAGCTACGCTCTCCTTGTCATCTACCTTAACTGCGCTGTTCTTGAGGTACTCAACTGCGACCTCTACAGCACCGCTGATTCCCTTCTTGAGAACCATTGGATTAGCTCCAGCAGTTACGTTCTTGAATCCTTCGCGAACGATTGCCTGTGTGAGCAGTGTAGCTGTGGTAGTTCCGTCACCTGCTACATCGTTAGTCTTAGTAGCAACTTCCTTAACTAGCTGTGCTCCCATGTTCTCAACCTGGTCTTCGAGCTCAATCTCCTTAGCGATTGAAACTCCGTCATTAGTAATTAGCGGAGATCCATACGATCTCTCGATTAGAACATTTCTACCCTTAGGTCCAAGTGTAATCTTAACTGTATCTGCAAGCTTGTCTACGCCTGCGAGGAGCTTTCTTCTAGACTCCTCTCCATAATGTAAATCCTTTGCCATTTTAACTTCCTCCTATGTAGCCGCACCATGCACGGTGCGTGATTAAAATCTATTTCCTATCCTTGTCTGTACCATCTATGCCTTCCTATGCATTCGGTACAAACTATGCTTTCGGTACAAAATTGATACCCTTGTTGCGCTTGAATACTAGTCGATAACTGCTAGGATATCTCTCTGACTCATGATGATGTAGTCCTCACCGCCGTACTTAAGCTCTGTACCGCCGTACTTAGAGAAGATAACCTTATCTCCAACTTTAACTTCCATCTTCTCGTCTTCAGTTCCTGGACCAACTGCGAGAACCTCTGCCTCCTGTGGCTTCTCCTTGGCACTTGCTGACAGGATGAGTCCTCCTTCAGTCTTCTCAAGTGCCTCGCTGCGCTTAATCACTACTCTTGCGCCTAGTGGCTTTATTCCTATACTCATATGTAACCTCCTAATTACTTTTTTGTTAGCACTCAAAACTCAAGAGTGCTAAACTGCATAACATAATTTTACTCAGCACCCCAGATATTGTCAACACAGCACTATGAATTAAATGTGAAAATATCTTCACTGCATGCTTCTATAATAATAGAAAAGATACTGCTGTGCTATGCCGCCAAGTTCTCCGAAGTGCTCGTCTGCAAACTTCTGCATACCCTTGATATCCTTGATATCAAAACCGTATAGATCTACCATTATCTTTTTCATCCATATGTCTATAGGAAATGCCGTGAAGTCCCTGAGCCCGAAGAGTAGAATGCAGTTTGCAACCTTAGGGCCTACTCCGAGGTAAGAGAGTAGCGCCTTGTACTTCTCCTCCGTCGTTCCAGTAGGGACTCCGTGCTCCGCAAAATGCTTAGGCGCAGATACTAAGTATGCGTTCCTATATCCGAGTTTCATGTCAGCCAGCTCCTCGAGTGTAGCCTTAGATAGCTGCTCTGGAGTAGGAAATGCATATCTAACTTCACCCATGAACTCACCTATCTCAGTGCCGTAGTTCTTCGCTAACGACTCGATGCACTTCTTAATCCTAGGAATATTGTTGTTCTGCGAGACTATAAAAGAGATAAGCACTTCCCAGTAGTCCTGATTGAGGATCCTGATGCCATGGCAGGTATCTATCGAAGCCTGAAGCTTCGGCTCGCCCGTTAGAAGTGTCTTCTTCACAGTCCCATAATCCGTATCTAGGTCGAAATAGCTATACCAATACTCCTCACTTCCGCCCGTACACTCAATAATAAGCGAGCTACTATCTCCGTGGTGCTCTAGTGATACATGAGCTGCATGACCTCCTGCAACTCCTATGTATGAACCATCCTCACATTCGTTCCAGCGAAAACACTGTCCACACTCGAACACATGAGATAACTCTATATCATGCAAATTATCAAATTTAATAACCTTAATGTCGCTCATAAATCCTTCCTTTCATAATGGCTATTATACATTAAAAAATCGCTCTGATTGATAGAAGCTTAAAATAAAAAGACCGCCTGCAAGCATTTACTGGCGGTCACATATGTTACGAGTGTGCAAATTCAGTCGATTTTCATACTGACTGCTCCGAAAACAGTGCATTCCCGTCTATTGAAAATATCAATAGGGTTTTATTTAGCTGCGATAATTTCTACTTCGCAAAGTGCTCCCGCTGGAAGTGCTGTGATTGCAACACATGATCTAGCTGGCTTTGAGGTGAAATACTTCGCATATACTTCGTTGAAATCCTTGAACTCAGCCATATCTAGGATATAGCAAGTGGTCTTAACTACGTTATCGTAAGTCATGCCGTTAGCTTTGAGAATCTCGCCTACATTTTTGCAAGCCTGTTCGCACTGGCTCTGCACATCCTCGCCAGCGAACTTCCCTGTCTCAGGGTCGATTCCGATTGCGCCAGAAGCGTAAAGTATATTTCCCGCCATCACTGCCTGTGAGTAGGGTCCTAGAGCTGCAGGTGCAGTCTTGATATCGGTATATTCAAACATTAGTCTACCTCCCAAAATTATCCTATAGAAAAACATTTATTATATTTTGATTGTATCACCAGGGCGTAACCAGTTCAAACGGTTATGGAGCTGTTGCGGCACCAATTCTGCTGATTTTCCACTGAGAAGTGTAGCTAGCGAAGATGGAGCTATGGTGCAGAGATGATTTTCTTATCTTATATGAAATGAACACCTTGAACTCTGTTAAATAAACACCTTGAACTCCGCCCAGATTCTTCCCTTCTTGGAGAGCCCCGAGAGCTCGGAAAGTATCGCCTTACCTTTGCCGCGGAGCACTATCATATCACCTTCATTGATACGCTTGTCTATCTTGGTAACTTCCTCGTGATTTACAAAAACGATGCCTCCTTTTATGGCTCTCACCGCTTCGCTTCGCGAGACGTGGAACGCCGTTGACACCACATTATCTAGTCTTGGCGAAGAAAGTGTGTCTCTAACCGCTTTCACCCTCTGCTCGGGTACTTCCAGTTCCTCGATTTCAGATGCCGTAATCTGGAGATTGGTATGGCCTGCACTGTGAAATTCAGATAGCAGAAAATCCACTATTTCGGCATTTACAATCATGTCGGCACCCTTGTCATGTACGAGAATATCCCCGATTACTGACCTATCAAGTCCGAGCGAAAGTACCGAACCGAGGTAGTCCCTATGCGTTAGCTTCTTGCCACCTGACTCAACCTTGATATGTAGAACAGAAAGCGGTTTTATTATCTCAAGAGCAGCTTCGAGATTATCCGCGTATCCATCAGGTATAAACATGAGAATTCGCCTCTCCGCATCTTCGTAGCCTCCATAAAAGAAGGATTTAACATCAGCCCTTCCTCTAGTTATACGCATGGCAAGTGACTGCTCGTGCATGTTGAGAAATCCAGTAGTGGTGATGTAGTTACCTCGTTCGCACTGCTCGAGTTTGTCCTCTATTCGTGCTGTAATAATCTTGTCGTTATCCATTTTAATATCCTAATGAATTCTTTCTGTGATAGTTACCGAGTTTATGTACCCTCTATAGTTAATCGATTATTCGACAGGAAGCTCGCTCACTGCTGTGACCACGAGTTTGCCATCATGAGAGACGAACTCTATATCTACATTGGCAAACGCCATCTTAGAATGCTTACAAGGTTCCCTGTCGTACGCATCTCTTGGGTCAAGCTCTAATATCTTGATGAGCGGCTCTCGAAATTCTTCATCCACCTTCGCTAGAAGCTCGTCAGGAAATTCGACTTTAACTGACGTTTCTTCTGCATTTGCAAATCCTTCCTCTGCCCCTATGATGCTATCGCTGTACGGTATATATGGCTTTATATCATAAATCGGTGTGCCATCCAGAAGGTCTGCTCCTTCGACGATAAGGGTAAGCTGTTCGTCGTCTTTTCTGATCTCTACGAGTTTAACCGCAGACATGCCAATAGAATTTGGCCTATATGGTGACCTCGTGGCAAAGACGCCCATGCGAACATTTCCACCTAGGCGCGGCGGTCTCACGGTCGGTCTCCACGCTGGATGCTCATCTCTCATATCTATCTTGGTATCCGAAAATCCCCAAATTAGCCAAATGTGAGAGAACTCTTCGAGTCCTCTCACAGCGTCAGGATTGTTAAATTCTTTATCGAAGACTACCTCCGACTTAAGGCTCTGCACGAGCCTAGGCTGCCTCGGTATGCCGTATTTCTGCTTGAAAGCAGACTTCATGACGGCAACCTTGCGAATCTCATGTATTTCGTTCATCATACTATGCCCACACAAACTCTTTTGGTGATGCTCCTATCTCAAAATGGTACTTCACTATGCCAGCATCGAGCTTCGTAAATGGTCCAAACCCATTCTTAATCTTGACCCTATCGCCATTGATTGCAAATGTAAATTTCTGCTGATTCATAGCGGTCGGAGCAAGTAGTGCCATCTCAACGCCCTTCTTGAACCACTCCGGAGTGTCCTCGTAGCTTGAAATCCTCGAAGATTTGCCATCGAAGACGTCTTCTGGCTTCTTAGACTTCCTGCTAGCTCCCGTCGTGCGTCCATAACCTAGGGCAATTACGGCAACAATCTTCTCATCGTGACCAACATCTATAGCGTCCTTAACCTTCTTGTAGGTTCCACCTACCCAGCAAGTACTGAGCCCGTGCTGCACACAGCGAATCACTAGCTTCTCACCGTAGTATCCCGCCTTTTCATCGAGGTCGTCACGCTTCCTACCGACTACGGCAATGTAATTTTTAACATTTGAGAATTTGCCGTATTTTGCAAGTAGACTCGAGAAAGCCTTTGGCTCATTCTGTATAAGCTGAAAATGCATATCACCTTCGCGGTTGCACTGCTGAATCATGACCTTTAGGTCCTCTGCGGCTTTAGTATCAATCGG
>NZ_CALHTQ010000182.1 GCF_938039775.1 uncultured Mogibacterium sp.
CCATGGTGGTAGCAGTAGCCATTGCTCTGGTAATATGCGTGTCCTGAGAACTTCATGCCATCGATAGTGAGGTCATTTCTTCCAGTCTTTTCAGCATTGATACCTAGTAGGCGAACAGCTTCGAGGATTACCTCCGTCTGCTTAGGGATATCGTATTCACCTTCCCTTGCAATGAATGTAAAATTGAGGTTTCCAAGGTCGTGATACACAGCTCCGCCGCCAGAGATTCTTCTAGCTAGCTTGCAGTCGCCTTCTCGCATCGACTCAACCCTGCACTCACGCCAAGGGTTCTGATTCTTGCCGATTACTACAGTGTTAGCGTTCTGCCATAGGTACATAATTACTTCGCCTTCAGCAGCACGAAAAGTCATATACTCCTCAGTAGCGAGGTTAATAAACGGATTAGTACAATCAGTTTCGGTATATCTTAATTTCATATATTTATAGCTCCTTGCTATTAGATTTCAGTTAAATCAAGCCCAGACAGACAGTCGCGTAAAAACGCAGGCTAAAATCTGTCCAGGCTTATAATTTGTATTCGGCCGGGAATGTCACGACTTATGCATGAGAAGCGCTGCTAAACGTGTTTAATCGGTACATACCGGCATATTTCTTATGAAAACTCGTATCTTAGAACTGGTTCTCTCGCAGCCTTAACTTCGTCCAATCTACGAATCGGAGTAGTAACAGGCGAAGCAGAAACAGATTCAGGTGATCTGATGATTGAGTCGTAGATTTCTCTGAATGCAGCGATTGCTTCGTCGAGTGTCTCGCGTGACTCAGTTTCAGTAGGCTCAACCATGAGAGCCTCACTAACGATGAGTGGGAAGTACATCGTAGGTGGGTGAATTCCGAAGTCGAGGAGTGCCTTTGCAACGTCGAGTGCAGAGACATTGTTCTCCTTGTGGAATTTCTCAAGGCTCATTACAAACTCATGCATACAAGTGCAGTCGTATGCCATTGGATACAGATCCTTGAGCTTCTCCATCATGTAGTTAGCGTTTAGAACAGCGTTATGTGCGAGTTCAGGAACTCCATCTCCACCAATATATGTTAGGTATACAAGAGCTCTCAAGCTAACTAGGAAGTTGCCATAGAATCCGGTAACGCTACCGATACTGCTCTCTGCACGAACATACTCACCGTTCTTAACTGTGAGTCCAGGTAAGTACTTGCCGAGGAAGTCTTTGCATCCGCAAGGACCGCTTCCAGGGCCACCACCACCGTGAGGTGTCGAGAATGTCTTGTGCAGGTTGAGGTGGATTACGTCAAATCCAATATCTCCAGGGCGCACTAGTCCGATTACAGCGTTTAGGTTAGCTCCATCGTAGTAGCAAAGTCCGCCAGCTTCGTGAACAAGCTCTGTGATTTCAAAGATGTTCTCGTCGAAGATACCAACTGTGTTAGGGTTTGTGAGCATAAGACCTGCAGTCTTGTCACTAATCTTAGACTTGAAGTCATCCATGTCGATGCTTCCGCGCTCGTTAGACTTTACAACTACAACCTTGAAGCCTGCCATTGCAGCACTTGCAGGGTTAGTTCCGTGAGCAGCGTCTGGAATTAGGATTTCATCCTTATGCTCGAGACCCTTGTCACGTAGGTAAGCCTTGATAAGGAGAAGTCCTGTGAACTCTCCCTGTGAGCCAGCAGCTGGCTGGAATGTAACGTGGTCCATACCTGTGATTTCGCATAGGTATGACTCTAGTGTGTCTATTGCCTCTGTGCAGCCCTCAACTGTTTCAGCTGGCTGTAGAGGGTGGATATTAGCAAATCCCTTGAGCGAAGCAACAGCATCGTCAATCTTAGGGTTATGCTTCATCGTGCAAGAACCGAGTGGATAGAATCCATCGTTAACACCATGAGCTTCCTTTGCAAGAGCTGTGTAGTGACGACCCATCTCGTTCTCAGATACTTCTGGAAGATGAGGAGCGCTTGCTCTCATAGGTACATCAGGTAGTGTCACAGCAACGTCGCAAGCAGGGAATAGGTCCTGGCCTCTGCCAGAAACGCTTCTTTCAAATATAAGTTTCATTACTTGCTCACCCCCTTAACGATTTCAATTACTTCATCCATCTGTTCCTTAGTGTTAAGCTCTGTTGCGCACCAGAGAATGTCTGTATCGTTTAGCTTAAGTCCTCCGAGGATTCCCTTGTCAGCAAGAGCTTTGAGGACAGCATCTGCGTCAGCGCAAACAGTTACGAACTCATGGAAGAATGGCTTATCAAACTTGAGTGAAAGGCCTGCGCCTACAAGTCCTTCAGCCAGATAGTGTGCCTTTGATGAGCAAAGTGTTGCAACCTGCTTGATTCCCTCAGGACCAACGGCTGTCATATATACACCAGCCTTTAGTGCGCAGAGCGCCTGGTTGGAGCACACATTACTGCTAGATTTCTCTCTACGGATGTGCTGTTCTCTAGCCTGTAGAGTTAGTACGAATCCGCGCTCGCCACGGGAGTCAACTGTCTCACCGACAAGTCTTCCCACAATCTTACGAGTGTTCTTAGCAGTAGTTGCTAGAATTCCGAGGTAAGGTCCGCCGTATGCAAGACCTAGTCCGAGCGGCTGACCTTCACCGCAAACGATGTCAGCGCCAATTTCACCAGGAGTCTTGAGAACTCCGAGAGCGATAGGGTTAACGCTCATAATTAGTTGTGCACCAGCTTCGTGAACGATTTCAGCAATCTGGTCGGCATCTTCTACGATACCGTAGTAGTTAGGATACTGCATGAGGAAGCAAGCTGCTGTCTTGTCCTCTGCGAGGACATTCTTGAGAGCTTCAACGTCAGTAATGCCACCGCACTCGCATGCAGGAACAACCTTTACCTCGGTGTCTCTTCCAAATGAGTATGTCTTGATTACTTCAAGCACTCTAGCATCTACAGTTTCTGATACGTATATAGTGCTACGCTTACGGTCCTTAGTCATTGCGCATGCTTCAGCAGCTGCGGAAGCACCGTCATATAGCGAAGCGTTCGATACATCCATTCCAGTAAGTTCACATATCATAGTCTGATACTCGAAAATTGACTGAAGGATTCCCTGGCTAATCTCTGCCTGGTACGGCGTATAAGCTGTGATAAACTCTTCTTTGCTCACTACTGCGTTAACTGCAGCAGGGATATAGTGGTTATAAGCACCAGCACCGCGGAAAATCTTATCATATACGACATTGCGGTCTGCCATTCTCTGCATAATCTGAGCAGTCTCTAGCTCGGACTTACCTGCTGGAATATTGAGCTTGCCCTTGATTCTAGCAGCGGCAGGAATATCCTTAAATAGATCTTCCCAATCCTTATAGCCGATATCTTTGAGCATCTGGAGCTGTTCTTCTCTAGTGTTAGGAATAAAGGTACCCAATTTGAACCTCCTTGTACGAAAATAATAAGGTTATGGTTTATGCTTCTTCCGACTCTACAAATGCATCGTATTCGTCTGAAGTTAGAAGCTCCTCAGTCTCAGCTACATCTCTAACCTTGATTAGCCAAGAACCGTATGGATCCTCGTTAATTGTCTCAGGTGCATCAAATAGGCTCTCGTTGATTTCTGCAACGATTCCTGTTACTGGGGATAGCACGTCGGAAACAGCCTTTACAGACTCGATGTCTCCAAATGCATCGCCGACTGTAACTTCATCGTCAACCTCTGGAAGGTTGATAAATACGATGTCACCAAGGCTATGCTGAGCATAGTCAGAAATACCAATAACGCATAGACCATCTTCTTCTGCAATCCACTCATGCGACTTAGAATACTTTAAATCTGCCATTTCATTTCTCCTTTTTGTATATATAGTTTAGTTATAAAATATCATTTTTAACAAGTACAGATTAGTTTACTGCTCTCTCTTATAGAAAGGAAGTTTAACCATTTCTGCATCGATCTTGCGACCACGAACGTCTACCTGAACAGCAGCTCCGATTTCACGCTTAGCTGATTCAACGATAGCCATTCCGTACGATCCGTTTAGATATGGTAGGAATGTTCCAGAAGTGATATATCCGATCTTCTCGCCATCTCTGTATACGTCGCATTCTTCTCTGATGATTCCGCGGCCAGTAACCTTGATTCCAACCCTCCTCTCCTTGAGTGGAGTTGCTGCTTCGATTGCAGCCTTACCAATGAAATCAGGCTTGTCCATCTTGATTGCAAATCCAAGACCTGCGATTTTAGGGGAAATATCATCGTTCATATCGTGTCCGTATAGCGGCATCGCTGCTTCCATACGAAGTGTGTCACGAGCGCCGAGTCCGCAAGGAATTAAACCTTCTTCCTTGCCCGCTTCGATTAGAATCTCCCATACTTCTGCAGCCTTATCTGCTGGCATGTAGATTTCAAAACCGTCCTCACCTGTGTATCCAGTTCTGGATAGAACACAAGGGATTCCCTGAATAGAACCGTTGAAGTTAGCTGTGTAGTAACCAGTAGGGATTAGTGCCGGGTCAGCAACCTTAGCGAGAATAGCATCTGCCTTAGGTCCCTGAAGAGCAAGCTGCCCCCAATCATCGGAAGCATTTGCGATTTCAACACCATCGATTTTGTGATCAACCATCCAAGCGAAGTCCTTCTCTATGTTATCTGCATTTACAACTACGAAATAATCGTCCTCGCCACGCTTGTACACGATCAGGTCATCTACAGTACCACCGTGCTCGTTGCACATTGGGCTGTATCTTGCCTGACCAACTTTGAGGTCAGTGAAATCATTAGTTAGTACATAGTTAAGATATTCAACAGACTTAGGTCCGCTTACGACGATTTCTCCCATGTGGGATACATCGAATAGACCACACGCTGTACGAACTGCCATGTGTTCTTGTTTGATACCTGACTCATACTGAATCGGGAGTAAAAATCCGCCAAATGGTACGATTTTACCACCGTATTTAACATGGGTATCATATAGTGGTGTTTTCTTATCCATCAAGACTACCTCCTTGAGTGTTTTCGATTAGATACATTGAATATACTCAAAATATAGCATAGCAAAACATTACAATCAATGAACAAAAGCACGACAACAAAAGTTTATTTTGTGTCATGCTTTTTCACATTGAAATATTAAATATATAACTGTCGCATAAAGTAAATTAATGGATTTATATCGTAAAGATATCCTGCAATATACGAGTTGTTAAGCTGTTCATTTAAAGTGCTAATATGCTCTGGTGCAAATAGTGTGGTGAGAGGGAACATTAGGGCTAGGAGCAAGAACACGATAATCGCTCCTTTGATTGAACCGAATAGCAAGCCGACACTAGAGTCGACAGTTCCAAGCAGGTTCTTATGCTTTCGTCCGCGCATAATCCTCCTTCTTATGTATGAAGAAATTATCCATACAAGACCGACTATAGCCGAGAAGGAGATGATGGTTAAGGATAAGTTAGTAAATCTATTTACAGTAGTAGGGAGTCCATCAAGACCGAATGCTTCGAACTTAGTGCGCAGCACTTTAGGGATAAACTTGAGAAGGTCCATCTCCTGACCGTTGAACTTCTCGGTTAGTTTGCCCTTCATAAAATCATCTATAGGCAACGCAAAGAGAAGCGACCTAATCTTATCTGTGTTCAGGATGCCTATAATAACTCCGCCCGAAACAGCCGCTAGTCTGACTAGAGAGTCGAGGAAACCTTGCGACTTTCCGCGAAGTGCACATATTAAGAAAATCAATACTATTGAAATGTCTAATATCATATTAAAATTATCTTACATCTAAGCGATTTTATCAATAGTCACTATTGTAAGGGTAAAAGCAGTGAAGATTATGATTATCATATAAAGGTTTGTAAAATAGTGCCTTTATTTCTCCAAATTGCCACAAAGGGGCGATAGAACGAAAGAAGTAATATTATTTGTATCGTTTAAGCCTATATAGTAGGCTAAGGAGGTTGTTATGACAGTAGCGGAAGAGAGAATCGCTCAGCTGAGAACGATTATGGCAGAGTGCGGAATCGACGCATATGTTATACCGATGGCAGACTTCCACCAAAGTGAATATGTTGAAGAGAAAAAGCTAAACGATGACCTCCGCAAGACTGCCAATTTGGGATTTGAATAAGGACTTCCAGTGTGGAACCGGACATGGCTTCGGATATCTCGGCAGCATTCATGAGCCACCAACAGGCTTCCGTTGGTATATCGCACCTTCCAAGAATGAGCATCATCAATTTGAGCCAGGCATGATGGTTACTGATGAACCAGGTATATACGAGGAGGGTGAGTTCGGAATCCGCATAGAGAACAACTTGCTCACTGTAAAAGGAGAGAAGAATAAGTACGGGCAATTCATGCATTTCGAAACACTTAACTTCGGGCCAATCGATCTAGATGGAATCGATCCAGAGGAACTGACAAGAGCAGAAAGAGAATGGCTCAATGAGTACCACAAAGAGTGCTTTGAAAAGCTTTCACCTTATATGAATGACGAAGAACTCGAGTGGCTCAAAGAGTACACTAGGGGTATTTAGAAATTTTGATTATTTTTACCATATGTATATTAAAACATATTGTAGAGATGTATAATGAATGTATATTTGTACATGCGCATATGGACAATAGAAATGGAGGAACATTATGCTTAATAAGTCTAAGCTAGAGAGAGTTGTTGCAAAGATGAAAGAGCAGGATATGCCACAGATGATCATTACTGATCCAGTTAGCATCTTCTATATGCTCGACAAGTGGATTATTCCTGGTGAGAGAATGCTCGCACTATACATCAATGTAAATGGAGACGTGCAGCTTGTGCTTAACAAGCTCTTCCCGCAGACAGAAGATCTCGGTGTGCCACTAACATACTATGATGACATCGAGGAGCCTGTTGAAATCCTAGCTAAGTTCATTGAGAAGGATAAGACTATCGGTATCGATAAGAACTGGCCAGCTAAATTCTTGCTAAAGCTTCAGGATCTTGGTGCTGGAAGCAAGTTTGTAAACGGTTCAGTAATCGTTGACAAGGTTAGACAGATTAAGGACGAGCACGAACTTCAGCTTATGAGAGAGTCCGCTCAGAAGATTGACCAGGTTATGGATAAGCTAATCCCATACGTAGTAAAGGGTCTAACTGAGAGAGAACTCAATGCTAAGTGCATCGAGCTATGCAAGGAAGTTGGATTCGAGGGGCTATCATTCGATCCTATCACAGCATACGGCAAGGGCGGAGCAGATCCACACCACGTAACTGACGACAGCAAGGGTAAGTACGGAGATTCCGTAGTTCTTGATATCGGTGGTATGTGGAAGAACTATGCTTCCGATACTACTAGAACAGTATTTATCGGTGAAATCAGTGATAGACAGAGAGAAGTGTACAACACAGTTCTCGAGGCTAACAAGAGAGGTATCGCTGCTGCTAAGCCTGGCAACAAGATGAGCGATGTCGACAAGGCAGCTAGAGACTATATCACAGAGAAGGGCTTTGGCGAGTACTTCACACACAGAACTGGTCACTCAATCGGACTTGAGGATCACGAGGTTGGTGACGTATCGCTCGTAAATGACGAGATTATCGAGCCAGGACAGTGCTTCTCCGTAGAGCCAGGTATCTATCTATATGATGAGGGAATCGGAGTTCGTATCGAGGACATCCTATACATCACAGAAGATGGATGCGAGGTACTAAATGGATATCCAAAGGAAGAGCCAATCGTTGTTCCTATGGAAAAATAAATAATTCTATTTAAGGGAGATCAATTTAATGGCAAAGGTTACAGAAGGTTACATGCCTTTTCTCGGCTATGAGACTTATTACAGAGTCGTAGGCGAGAGAAAGGACAATGGAAAAGCACCACTCATCTGCCTACATGGCGGGCCTGGTTCTACACACAACTACTACGAGGTTCTCGACAATCTCGCAGATGACGATGATCGTCAGATTATCATGTATGACCAGCTTGGTTGCGGAAACTCATACCTAGACGGTCATAAAGAGCTATGGACTCAGGATACATGGCTAGACGAGCTCGAAGCTCTAAGAGAGCACCTCGAACTAGACGAGTGTCATATCATCGGACAGTCATGGGGCGGCATGATGCAGATCGCATATGCTATCGAGAGACAGCCTAAGGGCATCAAGTCTTTCGTTATCTCCAGCGGACATCCTTCTAGCAGCCTCTGGGAGAAAGAAGGTCTAAGACGTATCAAGATGATGCCAGAGCACATGCAGGATGCAATCAATAAGGCACTTGAGACTGGAGAGTTCTCAGGTGAGGCATATGACGAAGCTGTTGCTGAGTATATGCACAGATACTGTGATTACTGGATCGGTGACGAAGCTCCAGAGTGCTGCACGCGTCCTAAGAAGGGCGGCGGTGAGGCTTATCTGTATGGATGGGGACCAAACGAGTTCGCACCAACAGGCTCGCTCAAGGACTTCGAGTACGTGGATAGACTAGGCGAGATTAAGATTCCTTCGCTCGTATGCAGCGGAATCTCCGATCTCTGCTCACCACTAATCGCGAAGACTATCGCAGATGGAATTCCTAACTCAGAGTGGATTCTCTGGGAGAACGCAAGACACACATGCTTTGTAGACAGACACGATGACTACTGTGAAGTGCTCATCGAGTGGCTCAACAAGTACGACAAATAATCAATCTACCCCGAATTGATTGGTGATTTGTCAGTGTGCAATAATTGCAAAACAAAAGCGCAACATTCGTTGCGCTTTTATAGTGGTCAATTATTTAAATTCCTATCTATACTCGTAGTGTCCCGGCACATCGACCTTCCATACACTCTTAGTAATCCATGCCTTAGGAAGGTGTTCTCCCCTACACTCGAAGTTCGGGTTAGTCTTACGCTTTTCGGCTATGTAGTTATTTCTATGAGTTGCATGCGCAGCTTCGCTTTCAAACTCAGCACCACATCTGCATTTTAGAACTTTTACCTGCTCGTAGTGTCCCTGCTCTGGAACCCATACCTTCTGCTTGGCAGGAGCAGTAGATGAGCTTGAAGATGAACTAGATGAAGAGCTGGAGCTACTTGAAGAGGTTGAACTCTCGCTATGCTTGCTTTTAGATTTATCCTTATCTTTGTCCTTAGACTTCTCTTTCTCTTTGTTCTTTTCGCTGCTCGAAGCTGATGAACTGTCAGAGTTATCTGAAGACTCTGAACTCTCATTAGAAGTGGCTTCTATCTGCTTGCCTTTCTTATTCTTTGTTTTAGACTTCTCTTTGGTGGAAATTGAACTACAGCCCGCGAGAGCTACAGCAAGTACAAGCAGTATTGAAATGAGCCAGACTAAACTGAAGCGTCTGTGCGCATTTGATTTTGATTTTAAATTTCTATCCATAACGTTTTCTCTAATCCCCTGTGCATCCTTCATTTTATCCAATACATATTCGGACCGTATAACGCTGCAAACTGCATGAATATACGGTAGCCAAATAAAAATATTTGTTATTATAGCACCTAAAAATGTCAATAAACTACTAGAATAGTAGACTATAGATATAATCTATAAATAGCGCTATTTATATATAAAATTTCAATTCGAATAATTATACATGTAGAAACAAATGCGTGCATATACAATGTAGAATATAAAGATAGTATAACTTTTTACGTCTAAAAATTTATTAGAAAAGAAGGATAAAGAAATGAAAAGAATTTTGCTTTCGCTATTATTAGTGGTGACGCTATCAGTTCCACTACCTGCATTTGCAGGAGCGACAGAAGTAGAATCACAGACTGGAACGGAGGCGCAGACAGAAGCGCCAGCAAGCACCAGTACGGATTCTGAGAAGTGGACGAGTGAGGACTTCACTTACACTGACATGAGCAAGACGATTTACGGATGTGACTACACTAGAACCGTGAACGTCGAAGGTAAGGCAATCAGCGGTTTCTCAGCAAAAGGAGAAGCTAAGTTTGCCAAGAATAAGAACCTCGTATTGCCATCGAAGGATGACAAGGGCAACACACTTGTGGGAGTTGCTAGCAACGCGTTTCAGAAGAAGGGCGTCGAGTCAGTAACATTCCCATCAGGTATGCTTACTTCTTATAACGACACTGTGACTCACAAGATTACACGTAGAGGTAATTTCGTGATTGCTGAGGGAGCATTTGAGGGTAATAAGCTGACTAACGTAAACTTGCCAGATGGTGTGCTAGCAGTTCTTCCAAATGCTTTCATGAACAACAAGATTAAGACCGTAACACTGCCTAGAACTATTTGGTGGCTCGAAACACAGTCGTTCTCGAATAACCAGATAAGCAAAGTTAATTTCCCGCTGACAACTTATTTTCAGCTGGAGATGCACGGCATGACTTTCTCGAATAACAAGATTAAGTCTGTTAGACTGCCTGATTACACGGCAGTAGTTAACAAGTTTGTTTTCGTTGGAAATCCAGGCATGGAAGAGCTTTCGGCAGAGGGTAAGGCTGCGCTTAAGGGCAATTTTGCAAATAGTGGCGTGGTATACATGTACTCCGAGAACCTCGACCACAAGAGCATGGACAGAATACATACTACTGACAAGACGACTGCAAACACTAAGTCATGGGTTCAGAAGCTAGTTACTAACGACGGTACACCAGAGACTACCAACAAGGATACAGAGGCGTGGAATGTAAATGACTTTACATTTGACGGACAGAAGATCACCGGTCTCAGTGAGAGTGGTAAGGCGAAGCGCAAGGTCAACAAGGATCTCGTGCTCCCCGACTACAATACGGAGTTCGATAAGGTTACAGAGGTTGCCGATACAAATTCGACAACTGGACTGTTTGCAACTGCAGATGAGAAGTTCGAGTCTGTAACTCTGCCGATGGATCTAGAGAAAGTTGGCAAGAATGCGTTCCGTGATTCGGGAATCAAGGAAGTTTCATTTTCTCCAGTTCTGAAGAGCATTGGAGATACTGCCTTCCAGGGCAACAGTATCAAAACTGTAGTTTTGCCGGATACGGTGACATCCCTAGGTAAGGGTGCATTTGCGACAAACCCAACACTTGAAAAAATCGATTTACCTAATGGACTGACAGAGATTCCTGACAGTGCGTTTGGTAGCAGCGACAACAAGAACTGGATGACAGGACTCACTTCTATCGAAATACCATCTAGTGTCCAGAAGATAGGTGCGAGAGCATTTGCAGGAAATAACTTCACTAATATCACAATTCCTAAGGGAGTTACGGAGATTGGTGACTATGCATTCGCTACCAAGAACTATCTCCTCAAAGACGCAGAGGTATGCAAGCTTGAGCTCCCAGAGGGACTTACATCTATCGGTAGATATGCATTTAGAAACAAGAAAATCGCTGAAGTTAAGCTTCCAGCGACGGTAGAGTCTCTGCCAAAGAACGTGTTTGCGAAGGAAGTTACTTCTGCAGCAGGCAAGACAGAGGCGTATAGCCTAGTGACAAAGGTGTATGTTGACGATGTTACAAAGTATACAGACACAAGCAAATTCCCAAAATCTGAATTCCATAAGATACTGTCGGATGATGTAAACGTATGGAATGCAGAAGATTTCACGTATGCTGATATTACTCTAGACAGTAACAACTCGCCTGCACCAGCGCAGGATAACGGCAACTTCATTACAGGAACTATCCATGTTGTAAGCGGTCTTACAGAGAGTGGTAAGGCAAAGCTCGCTAACAACAAGAAACTCGTGGTGCCAGCTGTAGATGATAACGGCAATAAAGTGCAGGGTGTTGGAAACAACGCATTTAAGGGGCTTGGGCTAGAGAGCGTTGAGTTCCCTAAGAACGTAAAGGCTCCAAGTAATGGGCAGTGGGACAGCACCGTGACTACGAGAGGTGACTTCTTTATAGGAGCGAGCGCTTTCCAAGGTAACAACTTGACAGAGCTCACCGTTCCAGAAGGAGTAATCTATATCGGAGGAAACGCATTTAACAAGAACAAGCTAAAGTCAGCACGTTTCCCATCTACCTTGATGATGATAGGAAACGGAGCATTTGCAAATAACGAGATTGCAAATCTCGAGTTCTCCAAGGCTACAGATTATCCTCTTTCAATCGATAATATGGCTTTTGCTATCAACAAGATTGAATCGGTACAGCTGCCTAATAAGACTGAGAAGGTCTCGAAGTGGACATTCCTTAGAAATACAGGTAAGGAGCCAGTTGCGTCTGGAAATGCTAACGAGAAGAAGGGCGGCGTTGTGTACATGTACATAAATGACCCTGGAGCTCTCGTAGAAGATATCGGAAACGGTAAGTCTAACGTACAGCTGCTCAAGGCTAACCAGAATATCCCAAGCGATGAATCACCTTGGAATAGTGATGATTTCACTTATAACGCAGCTGGAACAGTCGTTACAGGACTCACAGAGTCAGGTAAAGCTAAGCTCAAGAAGAACGACACACTTGTGATTCCAGAGACCAATGGAAGTGGAGTTAACATAGTTGCGATTGGAAATGGTGCCAACAATGCGCTGGCAAGCAATGGTCAGGTTGGAGCTTTCGGATTCGTAGAGGCAGGAAAGGTATATGTGCCTAAGACAGTTAAGTTGCCACCTACAATCAAGCAGATTGGCGATTTTGCTTTCGCTGGAACTACAGACAACGCAGCTAAGAAGGTGTACGGCGTAGCAAACGTCAACCTACCAGAAGGACTAGAATCAATTGGTAATTCTACATTTTTAAATGCTAGACTCACTTCTATAGTTCTTCCAAATTCAGTAACTAAGCTCGGCATAGGTGCGTTTAACGGAACTGATCTGGCAGAGAAGATAGTTATCTCGAAGTCACTCAAGGAAATCCCTGATGTGGCATTCGGCAGAACTAACGATACTGTTGGAATTGCAGATAAGGCCGCTGTTACTGAAATTGTAATACCTGAAGGTATTACAGATATCGGCAGAAGAGCTTTCGTAGGTTGTAAGGCTACTAAGGTTAGCCTCCCAGAGAGCCTAAAGAAGATTGGCGACAATGCTTTCATGAACAACCAGCTAACAGAGGTTGCTATTCCTGGAAACGTTACAAACATAGGAAAATCTGCATTTGAAAAGACTTCAGAGGCAATTCCTTCAACACTAAGCGTGCTTAAGCTCAAGGAAGGCTTCAACGGTGCGATTAGCTCAAACGCTTTCAGAGGACAGCTTTTGACCTCAGTTGAGCTTCCTAAGTCATTCACTAATATCAGCGGAATAGATAAGAGAGCATTTAGGGATAACCCAGTAAAACCAACACTGCTGACAGAAAGCAAGTCGGTAGTGGATGCTTATAACAGCCTCCCTAACAAAGCTGACCTCACATACGTTATCAAGTACGACAACCTAGTTGGAAGTGGCTGGTCTAACAGTGACTTTACGTACAGCACAGATGGCGCAACTATTACAGGTCTTTCCGCTAGTGGAATCGCTAAGAGAAATGGTGGAAACCACAAGTTGGTTCTTCCAAATGAATCTCCAACAGGCGTAGAGATCACGGCTATCGGGGATGCAGCATTTGCGATTCCTGAGGCTGAGGTAACAGTTGGAAAGTACGATTTCACTTCTGAGAATGGTTTCGAGTCAGTTAAGCTACCAGCTAAGCTGAAGTCAATTGGAGCAAGAGCATTTGAATACAACATGCTCAAGGGTATCGATCTCGAGTCTGCTACAGAGCTAACTAAGGTTGGCACTAGTGCTTTTCACGGCAACCATATCGTGAAGCTACACATTCCAGATTCAGTTAATGAGCTTGGAGAGGGAGCATTTACGGCGAACTCAATCGTCGATCTAAAACTCTCTAAAAACGTTACTAAGATTCCGCAGGCAGCATTCTCGATGAATATTCGTCTACGTGAGGTTGAGATTCCTGATACAGTAACAGAAATTGGACAGATGGCATTTGCAGGAGCAAGGCTTGAGTCGCTCAAGATTCCAGCGTCTGTAAGAAAGATTGGTGAGAAGGCGTTCCACCTACACCACCTAACTGATCTAACGATTCCTGGAACGGTTAAGGAAATCGGTGATTCTGCATTTGAAGGAACTTACAAGCAGCTAACACTTACAAACCTCAAGATTGAGGAAGGTGTTGAGCACATCGGCAAGTTCGCATTCAAGGAAGGTCTCCTAACAAGCGTTGACCTACCAAAGTCGCTTAAAACTCTCGGCAATGAGCCTTTTATGAATAACACAGGAACTGACGCGAACCACGTCGTAATCCTGAGAACTGAGAATCCAGATCACCTGGCGTTTAACACAGGTGCGACAACTCACCGTGTAATTATGGCTAAAGCGATGATTACATTTGATGCAAACGGAGGTGCAGTTGAGAGAGGCTATGCACTACTAGATGAGAATGGTAAGGTTGCTAGCTTACCAACTCCAACAGCTCCAGATGCGCTTCATGAGTTTGAGGGTTGGTTCACAGAGCGTGAAGGTGGCAAGAAGGTAAATGCTGCACAGAAGTTTGAAGATGGAACTAAGCTATATGCTCACTGGAAACAGAACATATCATGGAACGAAAATGACTTTACTGCTGACGGAGACACTATTACAGGACTCTCTGAGGTAGGAAAGGCTAAGCTCGCACTAAACCCAGACCTCAGGATTCCAGAGTCTGTGGGTGGAAGTGCGATTAAGAAAATAGGAACAGGTGCGTTTGCTCCTGCCAAGATAGGTGGAAACGCCATCAACTCAGTGAGTATTCCTGAGGGAGTAACTGAGATTGGACAGGCGGCATTCTCAGGTGCAAATCTGAAATCGCTTGAACTGCCAAAGTCAGTTAAGACTGTCGGTAAAATGGCATTTAACGGAGCTCCTCTCGAGAGCGTGAAGTTCTCCGAGGGACTTGAAAGCATCGGTGACAATGCATTTGAAGGACATAAGCTCGCAAAGGTTAAGCTACCAGATAGCCTAAAGACAATCGGCAAGTCTGCATTCAAGAG
>NZ_CALHTQ010000183.1 GCF_938039775.1 uncultured Mogibacterium sp.
GTTTATTGATTCACCTCGCTATCGCTTGGCGAATCCACTGCTAAAGCAGAACCAATGAAAAACAAAGCGGTTAGGGAGTTGTCCTAACCGCTTTGTTGAGCTTAATGCTTAATAGTTTATGAGTTTAAGATGAGATATTAAGCTTCTTTAGCAAACTCTTCGATAAGAGCCTTTATTATTGCAACACCAGTTTCCATGCCTTCGATAGTAGTATGCTCGTAAGGGCCATGGAATGCATAGCTACCGGTACCGAGGTTTGGACAAGGTAGTCCCATAAAGCTTAGGTTTGCACCGTCAGTGCCTCCTCTAACTGGAATTACTATCGGTTCAACACCTGCAATCTTGCAAGCCTTCTTAGCATTATCAATAGCATCCGGGCACTTCTCTAGGACTTCAGCCATATTTCTATATTGCTCCTTAATTTCAACCTTAATAGTTCCTTCTCCGTATCTCTCGTTGAGGAATTTTTCAGCCATCTTCATAGTAGCCTGCCTATTTGCGAACTTGGATGCATCATGATCCCTTACGATATAAGTCATGTTAGCATCACTCACAGTGCCACCCATAGACATAAGGTGATAGAAACCCTCGTGGTCTTCAGTTCTTTCAGGACGTTCAGCGGCAGGAAGTAAGGAATCAAACTCCATCGCAACTAATGCAGCGTTAATCATTACGTCTTTTGCAGAACCAGGATGTACATTTTCTCCCTTTACGTAAACTTTAGCAGTTGCAGCGTTGAAAGTTTCATATTGAACTTCGCCTTCAGTTGAACCATCCAGAGTATAGCAGTACTTTGCGTTAAATCTCTTAACGTCAAAGTGTGCAGTACCTTTACCGATTTCTTCATCAGGTGTAAATGCAATTGATATTGGACCGTGCTCAAAGTCATTTATATGTTCCACAATTGTCATGATTTCTGCAATTCCTGCTTTATCATCGGCACCGAGTATAGATGTGCCATCTGTGGTGATAAGGGTGCGCCCTTTAAGATCTTTTAAGTGAGGGAAAACTTCTGGGTCGAGAATTAGACCGCTGTCACCTAGGGAAATAATGCCACCATCATAATTTTCTATAATCTGCGGATTTGCATCGTGATCACAGTAATCACTAACTGTATCCATATGTGAGCAGAATCCAATAGCAGTAACATTTTCCTTGCCTGGAGAAGCCGGAATGTGTCCGTATACATAACAGTATTCATCACATGCCGCATCTTCTACACCGAGCTCCTTAAGCTCATCAACCAGTGCATGTGCCAGTTCAAACTGACACTTACTCGAAGGTGAAGTCTCGCTACTACCATCACTTGGTGTGCGATATGAAACATATTTTAGTAATCGTTCGTGTACTTTCATGGAAGGTCCTCCTTATGAAATCAAATCTTATTGTCAATTATATAAAATATACTATCACAAACATCGTATTGTTCCAACCATTTAACTACTTAGATGGGTGTTAAATGAGTAAACTAGTTGACGATAAGAAAAGAAATATATTTAAAAAATACCTTAGAATATTTCTTGAAATCTTGACAGTTTAGGCAATCTGGTGATATATTATCTAATTGTATACGGTTATTTTTTTCGACTGTTTACATGTGTTTTGCTTTAAGCGTAATCGATGATTTACACTATAGAAAGGGTGAGCGAGTTACCATAGTAACTCAGCTAGGTGAATTATGAGAAATGCTTCCAAGGTGGGACTAGAAGTACTTCAAATGATTGTCGGGAATGCGTTAAGTGCTTTTGCTATTGCTTGCTTTGCACTTCCGTACGGAATGGTTGTTTCAGGACTAGCGGGTGTTGGTCGTATGACTAATTACTATTTTGGCCTTAGCGTGTCTGGAACTGTACTAGTAATCAACGTCATCCTCTTTATAATAGGCACATGGGCACTAGGCAAGAAATTCGCAGCTTCGATTGTATTAGGAACAGTTATGTTTCCTGTATTTCTGGGAATTTTCCAGAAAGCGACGATGCTGCATCATCTTGTAGATGATCCGCTGCTTGCGGCTATTTGTGCGGGCGTTATCGATGGAATAGGTCTTGGTTTAATCCTTAGGGTTGGCGGGTCTACTGGTGGAATAGACGTACCGCCGCTGATTTTAAACAGAAAGTTTGGTGTTAAAATCGCACCGATAATGTATGCGATTGATGTTACAATTTTCATTATTCAGATTCCTGTAACTAAGACCAACGGAGTTATTCTCGGAATCCTATACGCACTAATTTACAGCGTGTTTATGAATAAGATGATTCTGCTCGGTCAGGGTGGTGTACAGCTTATGATTTTCACCAAAAAAATCAAAGAAGTTAATGAGAGGTTGCTGCAACTAGGCTTCGGTACGACTATCATGCATGCTACAGGAGGATATCTACAGTCCGCACAGGATTTGGTATACTGCGTAGTAGGCAGCAGAAATCTCAACAAAGTAAAACAAGCAGCTCTTGAAATAGATGGACATGCATTTATTACAATAACTAATGTTAGTGAAGTAAACGGTAATGGATTTACAACATGGTTCAGCGATGAAGAGTATGTTCCTAAAGTTACAGAGAGACGACAAG
>NZ_CALHTQ010000184.1 GCF_938039775.1 uncultured Mogibacterium sp.
TAGCTCTAATTTAAGTTGTTCCTAATCACGATAATATACTCGTTCCTATGGAAAATAGCGATATTTTTTTGTATAATTAAGAGATAATTTTAAAATCCAGAGGTATCTCCAATGAATGAAAAATGCGATTCCTATACGAGGGTTCGTATAAATGAATTTCAAAACAATATGTCATCCGCCTACATGAGAACCAAGCTGGTTGACAGTAAGCCAAGAATATTATTGCATGCTTGCTGTGGACCTTGTTCTACATCGTGTGTTGAACGATTGGCATTTGACTACGAAGTAACTGTTTTCTATTATAATCCAAATATTACAGATCAGGAAGAATATCTTTTAAGAAGAGATAATCTAGTTAAATTCATCGATGCCTTTAATGAGGAGTTTAGAGATAGAACGCATGTTAACTACATCGAAGGTGATTACAAAGTCGAGAATTTTATAAAGGTCGCACAATCTCTATGCGATGAACCTGAAGGTGGAAAGAGATGTGACGTGTGTTTTGAGTTAAGACTTGAAGAAGCAGGACGTAAGGCAAGTGAGCTGGGCATGGATTATTTTGCAACTGCAATGGCTGTTAGTCCACATAAGGATTATGCATCGATTCTAAGAATCGGTCAAACAATCGGTTCATTGAATAATGTAAAGTTCCTAGATATGGACTTTAAGAAAAAAAATGGGTTTGGCAGGAGTGTCGAACTATCAAAGAAGTATGGCCTTTATAGACAGAGGTTTTGCGGATGTGAGTATGCTCGAGCTATGATGAAAAAAAAGTAGAAAATTTTTAAGTGTAAATTTATTAAATATAGAAAGGCGTTTAGGAAATGGGTAAATTAGTACTTCCAGAAGATTATAAACCAATTATTGACCACGTAGAGACTCAGAGAGCGATTAAGAAAATCAAAGATTATTTTCAGCAGGAATTAGCATACGGGCTACAGCTTCGCCGTGTTTCAGCACCACTGTTCGTATTTCCTGAGACTGGTCTAAATGACAACCTGAACGGATACGAGCGTAGAGTTAATTTCACAGTAAAAGATATTGATGAGAAGCAGGTTGAAGTTGTTCAGTCGCTGGCTAAGTGGAAGAGAATGGCACTTGCAAAGTATGAAGTAGAACCTGGTCATGGTATATATACTGACATGAATGCGATTCGTAGAGATGAAGAGCTTGATAATATTCACTCTATTTATGTTGATCAGTGGGACTGGGAGAAAGTTATTACTGCTGATCAGCGTACAGATGAGTATCTTGAAGAGACTGTCGTTACTATTTATAACGCAATGAAGAACCTTGGTGACTATGTTAACCGTCTATATAGAGGAATCCAGATAGAGCTTCCAAATGAAATCACGTTCTTAACCACGCAGGAGCTCGAGGATAGATATCCGAACAATACACCTAAAGAGCGTGAGGCTATTGCAGCTAAGGAGTATGGTGCTGTATTTATCAAGAAGATTGGTGGCGTTCTCGCATCAGGCAATAAGCATGATGGAAGAGCTCCAGACTACGATGATTGGGAACTAAATGGCGACATTATTGTATGGAACGATGTACTAGACGATGCTCTTGAGCTCTCGTCAATGGGAATCCGTGTTGACAAAGAAACTATGGAACGTCAGTGTAAGCTTGACAATAAAGAAGAGAGACTTAGCCAGTCTTTCCATCAGAGTGTTCTCAAGGGAGAGGTTCCGCTATCTATCGGTGGAGGAATTGGACAGAGCAGAATTTGTATGTTCTTCCTTCAGAAAGCACATATCGGAGAGGTTCAGGCTTCGGTATGGCCAGATGAGATGATTAAAGCTTGTGCTGAGGACAATATATTCTTGCTATAGTTTGAGTATTCGCTAATTCTATAAAATATAAAGAAAGGATTCATGTTCATGAAATATGTCGATGTCGTAATTGATAGTAAAAGTGAATACATGGACTCTTTTTTTACATACTTAGCTCCCGATGACGTTAAGGTTGGCGATAAGGTTAACATTCCGCTCGCAAGGAGGCCAAAAGGGGCAGAAGGATATGTGGTGTCAATCGACACTCATCCAAGCGTTGCATCAGAGAAAATTAGAGAGATAAAGAACATCGATAAAGATAGAGCTCTAACACCTGAGATTGTCGATACGGCTATATGGATGAGATCTCGTTACGGTATAAAATACATCGATGGAATTAAGATGTTTGATGTAGCCGGAAAGCGTGTTTCAAAAGCAGAAGAAGATCATGATAAAGTTGTTCTAGAGAATGAGCCGATTCTATCACCTGAGCAACACAATGCAGTTGAAAAAATTAATGATTCTATCACTAATGAACTTGGCAAAACATTTTTGCTACATGGGGTTACAAACTCTGGAAAGACAGAAGTATATATGAGAGCCGTGAATAATACTATTTCACGAGGGCAAACAGCAATTGTGCTATTGCCAGAAATAGCCCTTTCAGCTCAAGTAGCAGATCGTTTTGCAAAGAGATTCGGCAGAGATAAAATTGCCATCATTCATAGTAAACTAAAGACAAGTGAACGCCTTTCAGAATGGCTTAGAATTAGGTCTGGCGATGCAAAGATTGTAATTGGTGCTAGAACTGCAGTATTTGCTCCAGCTTCTGATATCGGAGTTATAATTATTGATGAAGAACATGAATCTACTTATAAGTCAGATCATAATCCTAAGTTTGAAACTGTCGACGTAGCGTTTAGACGCTCAAAATATCACAATGCGACATTAATTCTCGGAAGTGCTACTCCAAGCATAGTTTCTTACAATCGTGCTGCGGAAGGCATATATGAACTCATAGAGATGAAAGAGCGAATTGGTGCAAGTGTTATGCCGGAAATCCAAATTGTCGATATGAGAGAAGAATTGAGAAGTGGCAATACAAGTGTCATAAGTAGAAAGCTGCTATCGTCAATTGATGAGACTATCAGAAATGGTGATCAAGTTATATTGTTTCTAAATAGAAGAGGGTTCTCTACGCAAGTTATGTGCCAGGATTGCGGGTATCTTATGACATGTCCAGATTGCGATATTACGCTAACCTTTCACAAGAAGGAAAATGCAGCTATTTGTCACTATTGTGGTCGCAAGTTTAAAGTTCCCGATGTTTGCCCAGAGTGTGGAAATGATCATCTATCGTTTGTTGGGACAGGCACGGAGAGACTTGAAGAAACTATAGCCGATTTGCTTCCAAGTGCAACGATTGAGAGATTTGATCTTGATACTGCAAAAAATAGCAGTGAGATTAAAAATACATTAAAACGGTTTAACTCTGGCCAGACTAACATTTTAGTTGGTACACAGATACTTGCAAAAGGTCTTGATTTTCGTAATGTTGGGTTAGTCGGAATTGTATTAGCAGATTCGTCACTCAATATTCCAGAT
>NZ_CALHTQ010000185.1 GCF_938039775.1 uncultured Mogibacterium sp.
AGACGATGCAAATTCATAGGTATCATCATAATAATAAATTCCAGCATTATCATCCTTGCTCAGCCAGAACACTATGAAGCCATGTTGAATAGTGTCCCCAATAATGATTGAGTTCGGAAACAAATCATCTTGATATTCACTTGTCCACTGTTTAATATCTCCATTTTTTACATTCGTTGAAACACCAAACATTACATCAATATTAATTTCTTCACTAACTTGAGGAATTCTTACTAAATTTTTATATCTATAAGCTGTATTTCTACCACCATTTTCTTGTAATAAAAATCTTTTATAATCTTCTGGTAAAACTACTTCAAATTTATTTTCTAATATTGAAATCGCTTCTTCATTGGCAAATCCAAACCTATCAAGCTTCATTGTCATTTTTATTTATTTCCTTTCATAATTGATATACCACCTCGATGAGTTATAGCCCTATCAACCGCTTGCAACGTTATTCCATCTTGGTGATGATGCCAAGTATTACCAATACCTGCATCTCCTACCTTAGCTCCGCAATATCTATATAAAATCCCATTAGCCTTTCTCCGTGTTTACATACGGCTCGTAAACACTAGCTTTTATGTGATTAATTTCGATTTTTCTTCCTGTATCCAAGCTTCAAAAACATCTGATACTGATAAATCTTCATTTTTTTCATACATTGCATCGTATCTGTAATTGCTTTTAAGACTATTATTTTTCACATCATATACCAATCTTATTTCAGTAGGTACCTCTTTAGAGTTCTCTTCAAAGAGTACTTCTATCTTTTCTGCATCCTCTATTCCATATTCTAATAGCGAGAATTGGATATCATCTGAATCATTAATTTTTTCTGACAAATACTTATTTACATCACTTTTCTCAGAAATGAATCCACCAATTTTATAAAAAACATCAAAAGAAACTAAACCATCCTCTAAAACCACATATATATAAACTGTCTCTGCTTTATTTTCTATATACTCGAGTGATAAAGAAATCATATCAGATTGAATATCCATCAATTGATCTTCGAATACCCTATTCATAATAACTACCTCTTATTGATATTTCTAATAATCTCTATTCTTGTTTTTCTATCAATTTTATATCGAACTTGAAATTTTGATGGCCTTAATGAGTTGCTATCATACTTAATTTTGACAGTTACGCTAACTTTATTATTCTTAAGTGCATTCATCCATTCTCTCTCAAGACGACGATACTCTTTCAAGTTAACATCTTTCGCTTGTGATAATAAATGAAAAATTTAAGCAAGCCAAATGACTCGCTTTTATTCACTGATAAGCTTAATACGATAGCCTTCTCGGCTGGTGAAGTAGTTGTACTCATCGACTCCGACAACGGACTCTGTGAAGCTACTCTTAATGGATACAACATTCTGGTCTTGGAAACGAATACCAATACAGCCTGCAGGCACATTGACCTTTAGAATCTTATCCACTTCCATATAACCATTAACAATTTGACGCAACTCACCCATAAAGATGAAGTGGAGCCCAACGGTCCCTCCTTTGTGCAGGAGAGACTTAAAGGCATCTTCTGTCATTTTAAGATTCATAAGCTTGCTGAGGGCTTGTGCTTCTGGAATCAAGATGTAGATAGGATAATCCAAATCAGCTGGCGTGCGCGCATCCACTTCAGACTGCATATCCATAAAGAAACCAGGGATCTCCTCGCCCACAAATACTTCGTCGAACAGCCCTTCCGACTGATGGTAGTTTCCTGTTGGATCCACCAAGAACTTTTTAATGTGACTAGGCACTTTTTCTAAGCCTGTCAGAAGCGCTGCTTCGCCATATTCTAGCTGTTGCATGGTATCATAGAGAAGCTCAAAGTAGCCGTCTCGTTTTGGCACAAAGCCAACCGGGTGTGTACTTTCTTTGTCAAAACCAATTGGCAACTCGCCTCTTTGCCTTGCTACCTGTTATGATAGTAGCGGTTCTGTTTGGTCATCAGG
>NZ_CALHTQ010000186.1 GCF_938039775.1 uncultured Mogibacterium sp.
TGGCACGTATTGTGGAGCATATCCGCAACCGCGTGAACGAAGACCCCAAGCCCAGCACTGAGGCTGCTGAGTAGTAGCGGTTTAGGATGCGGGTTCGCCGACGCGGCTAGACATAGTTAGCTGTGGTTAGCTGAGCCGGCGAACCTGTACCGAGCCTACATATAGAAACCACCCCCTTTGCGGCGGAAGCTGCGGAGGGGGTGGTTTCTTTGTGCGCTTTTAGGAGGCGAAGGTGGGGGGCGCGGTTGGGTGCAGAAAGTGTGTTGTGCGGGAGTTTTTCCTAGTCCGAGCGGATGTCTTCGTGCTAATGTAAGTGATGGCGCTAACGTTCGTTGCTGTTCGGAAGTGCCGGTAATTGTGTACGATTCGGATAAGGATGTCTGGGTGTGGGTTTTATACTCTGCACGCGCTTAATTCTATTAGGTGCTTTATCTACTAATTCAAGGAGGAATTCAGATATACCGTAAATAGATATATATCGTCTTAACAGTTTTCAAAACTAAGAACGAAGGAGTTTTCATGCGGATTGAGTCTGCAAAAATTAGAGGATATCGACTACTCGATGATATCAGCATTTCATTTCAGGGAAATAATCAAGAAACAATAATTGTTGGACCCAATAATAGTGGTAAAACATCTTTTGTGGAGATTTTTTACAAGTTCCTCAGCGCAGATAGGGGAAATATTTTTACCCTCGACGATATTTCTAGCAATCAAAGAAAAAAATTAAAATTAGTTGCTGAAAAAATCGAGAAAGATACAGGTGAGAAAGAGCGGTACGAGGAAGAGTTCCTAGAGTCTCTCCCTGAGATAAGTTTGCAAATTAAGTTCTCGTATAATGATGGAGATAGTGTACTTCCTTTGGTGGACCTAATTAGAACCTTGGATAAGGATAATAATTACGCACACTTAGCATGTAGGGTGTTCATTGATAAGCAGGAAAAAATATTTAAAGAATATATTGATTACATTTCTAGTAGAAACAGTGTTAATAGTATAAACGAAAGCCTTGATTGTGATATATTCAAATTTCTTCAGCGAAGGAGTAATGGTCTATTCAAGCTTGAGTATGCAGCCCTAAATAATGAGGAAGTTGACTACTATAAGAAGGGTAATGATTCCGTCCCAGGGTATGAGAAAATTGAATACCTGGCCGTCAAGAAAGCAATAAGCTGTAGTTTTATATACGCTCAAAATAAATTTGATGATACAGCAAAGGATGTAGGACATGGTTTATCGAAGAGCTTTCAGAAATACTATAAGACGGTAGTCTCAAATGATGATTTTGATATAAATAGTGTAGAGCAGGGAATTAATAGCATATCTAAGATTCATGATGAACAATATGAAAATATATTTGGCTCAATTATCGGTGATTTGGGAAAATTTGGATACAACAGTAATATTCTTCCAGCTCTAAAGGTTGTATCTTCTATAAGGTTTGATAACTTTATAGATGGTAATGCTAAAGTTATGTATAGTGATGAATATGGTGAATTTTCGGAAAGCCATAACGGACTGGGATACTCGAACTCATCTACACTGTGCTGCAACTATCATTTTTTCTGGAAAACATCAGAAATTCCGAGCCGGTAGCAGGGACTAATCTAATTTTCATAGAGGAACCAGAGGCTCATCTGCATCCACAGATGCAGGAAATATTTATAAAATATGTTTCACAGTTTATCGAAGACAAAGGTCTGAAGGATATATCTGTTCAGATAGTTATTACAACTCATTCTTCGCATATAATTGCAGAAAGCGGATTTAGTGGAATTAGATATTTTAGGGTAAAGGCACATAAGGATATTCTGAAATCTGAAGTTAAAGATATGAATATGTGTTTCTCGGGTCTAGAACCATCTGATAGAAAATTTCTAGAAAAATATATGCAGTTGCGACCCTGTGATATGTTCTTTGCTGATAAAGTAATTATGATTGAAGGCGCGACAGAACGTCTCCTAATGCCGTTGATGCTTAAGAAGATGGGCAATAACTCCCAAATTGATAGGGAATATATATCAATCATCGAAGCTGGTGGAGCCCATGCATTCAAATTTAAAAAGATGCTTGAATTTATTGGAGTTCCGACTCTTATTATTACAGATATTGATAGCGGAAACCCTGAAACTAAAAGATCTAAATGTAGAACAGATTTAGATGGTGCAATTACAACGAATTCAACACTGAATAGATTATTTACTGACATGTTCAACAATGAAAACCTTTCAGAGAAAAACGAAAAAAGTAAAGATAAACTGACAGTTAAATATTTGCAGGAGCTTGCAGCAGAGAAAAAGGTGTTTATGAATATTAGGGTTGCGTATCAAATCCCTGAGGATAAAAAGTATCCTGCGGGAAGAAGTTTTGAGGAAGCATTTATTAAAGCCAATTTATTAACAGTGATTAACGAAAAAGATAATTTTGAATCCAATATTAAATCAAAAATGAATGATATTAATAGTCCAGAAGAATTACTGGAAGCTTCGTACGAAATTTCAGATTCTATCAATAAAACAGACTTTGCTTTTGACATCTTGATGCTTGAAGGCTGGAATATCCCTAAGTACATTAAGGAGGGCTTAGAGTGGCTGAATCAACAGTAATGGAACCTCTTGTGAAATGTATAGAAAATAAGAGGAACTTTATACTCGATGCGGGTGCTGGGTCCGGTAAGACGTATACTCTTAGAGAAGCACTTGAATATCTCATAGATAAAAACGGTAAACAGTACAAATCTACCGGTCAAAAGATTGCTTGCATAACCTACACAAATGTTGCAGTTGACGAGATTAAAAATCGTATTTCGTCTGATGCCAGTGTGCATGTTTCAACAATTCATGGGTTTCTATGGTCTATTATTGGAAAATATCAGAAAGAGTTACAAGAGGCACTTATTTTTAGAAATAATAAGGCTGAAAATAAAAGGTGGGTAGATAATCTGGAAGAGAAGCTAATTGGCAAGAAGATAGAGTATGTAGAATATAGAAAAATAGAAGATGGAAAAATAAGCCATGAGGATGTGATTTCTCTTTCAAAGATTCTATTTGACAAGTATGAAAAATTGTCGAGATTGGTAGTTGATATGTATCCTGTTATATTTGTTGATGAATATCAAGATACCGATGAACGGGTTGTCCAAATTCTCCTTGATATTATTAATCATCATTATAGAGATAGGGTTCTTATTGGCTTTTTCGGTGATTGGATGCAGAATATATATGATACTGGTGTTGGGTATATTGACTCGGATAAGAAAAATTTAAAACGTATTGCTAAGAAGGAGAATCATAGATCATCAAAAAGTATTGTCAATGTTATTAATCACCTTAGGCAAGATATTAAGCAGGTGGCGGTGTCTAACATTGCAGGGAGTGCGATGTTCTACTATAGGGAATCTGGTGACGTTAAGAATGCCTTAAATGACTTAGTGTTGACGTTGCAAAATACAAATGGCTGGGGAGAAAACTTTAAAATCCTGGCTTTGACAAAAAGGATAATAGCATCAAATTCGGATTGGGATATGCTGTATTCAATTTATGATGGTTACAGTAGAAAAGAGAAGAATAAACTTTTCACTGTTGATAATCTTTTGATGGGAGAGGATCCTTACGGTGATTTCTATAAATATGTTGAGGATATCATTTTTGCTTTTAAAAATGGAGCATACGGTGAATTGTATAGAATATTTAAATCCTCTTTGAAGCAGGAAAAGTATAAAAATAATTTGACTATTTTCAAGAGGGACTTGACTAATGTTTTGGGTGAATTGGAAAGGTTGTGTAATATTGGAACAATTGAAGATGTCTGTAGGTATATTGTCTGCAACTCAATATTTCCGAGGAGAGCTGATTTTAATCATTTGCTTAGCGATTTGGAGTCTAGTCGTATTGGGGTTGAAATCATCAAAGGTGGACCCCTTTGCTACTTGAAAGATTGCAGATACTCGGAGGTTCACTCAATGATGCAGTACAAAAATGAGTTGACTCCGTTTTCTACTCAGCATGGAACTAAAGGTGCTGAGTATAATAATGTTATTGTCGTTTTGGATGAAGGTTCCTGGCGTATATATGATTATGAATCAGCAATAACTCGTAACTCTAATGGCAAGAAGAATAGTATATATGATAGGTCTCTAAATATATTGTATGTTTCTTTGTCTAGAGCTCGTAATAATTTGGCGGTTCTTATGGTAGGGCCAAATAAGGGTATATTACATACTGCTTGTGATATCTTCGGAGAAGATAATGTTATTGAGTTTTAGGGTATAAGGTGCATGTAAACTCTATATTCATAAGATGAGAAAGAAGACCTGGGGGTGTTACTAAAGTAATACCCACCAGGTCTTCTTCAGATGTGGTTATAGGAAAGGGGCTAGCCCTGCGAACCTTCAATGTTCTGCAGGAATGCACCTAGCGAAATGCTAGGGTCAGATTCGAGCACCCAATCAGCATTGCCACTCGATGAACTGCCGACCACAAACTTGGATGCAGCAGACTGGCTCGTAAATTCAATTGGAATCACAATTCGCAGGCCATCGAGGCAACCAGCTACACGCTGTTTATCGCGTGCCTCTTCGAGGGCTTCCAGCTCCTTCAGATACCTGGGATCAGCCTTCGTGGGCTTGCGTACAGGTAGAACCTCACCCTCGAAAACTTCGACGTTCACGCGTTCCCCCGGGGAGCCTACGATTCGTGCACGAGCGGGGTTCGCCATCTTCTTGCGCTTGATACGGAACACTGCGTCAGTGAAAGCCGGGTGGGACTCTGGGCGAGAATCGTCGGGAAATGGGGTTGCAGCGATAGGAGTCTCCTCGGAATGGCTCTCCTGTGCGCTCTGTTCTGTCTCCGAATGCGAATTAGTAACACTTGAAGCAACCGTATCCAAGGTCGGGACTGGCTCAAACATGTAGTGACCGCTCGCACGAAGCATCAGAAGAACCTCATGGACGAAGGGACGGAGAATAGCCTTCTTGACCTTCGCGATATTCCCCGAGAACGGTATATTGCCGTTTTCCAATGCGTAGCGATTGGCCTTCTGTGCCTGACGGCAGAATGCGCTCTCCAGGTAGTTGAGTTCTGTCGCTTCCCACGAATTATCGGTAGGGGCAATCAGATATGCAGTATCCCAGAAATCTTTTTGGCGGTCATGCTCACGAATGCGACCCATGAGTCCATTACCGTTTACGCGCTTTGCAGCCTGACCGACATAGATACGCGGATTATCAGCTGAAGAGTTCGTGAGGAAGTAGATACCCGAGAATTGTAGCTCGTCCTCCTCCTTGTACTTATCCAATAGGGTACGGGCAACTTATCAATCGTGATGTTGCGGTTATATAGCTGGTAGGTAACACGTTCCGTAACATCGCCTTCCCAGAGGGTCGTATGTAGCTGAACGGTAGTGTGAACGGTAGACACGGTGCTCCTTTGCCGTCGTGAGTTAGTAAAAATCTCCACTAGTAATGATACAGCCATGAGGCTTGAGGAAGCCTGCATCAGTCATACACAAAGAGGACCCGGCTTGCCATCCTTTTGGATAGCTCGCCGGGCCCTCTTTTGTGTTGTTGGGAGCAAGTTAGCCCTGAGAACCATCGAAGTTCTGTAGGAGACATCTAGCAAATAACCTGGCAAACAGTTGCAAGCCGTGAATTTTGTTGATGTCAGGGCAGCTGGCGCTATTTTTTACAGGTCACCTTTTCTTCGTCAGGCTTAGCTCCAGACTGCTAATATGGTAGTAAGGCGAACATTCATAGCCATTGAGAAAATGGGCAGCTGGATGGTCCTGAAAATGATGTATCGCTGTTGGTTATTGAGGGAGCACGAGCGTATGAAGTCGAATAAGTATGTTCCTGTTGGGATGCTGTTCTTGATCCTGGCAATTATCTTGAACGTAGTGTCAAATGTCAGCGACCTAGTGCTTGGAATTCTCTACGGCATCTCGATAGCAGTA
>NZ_CALHTQ010000187.1 GCF_938039775.1 uncultured Mogibacterium sp.
GAAATTGTTATCTCGCATATCAGTTTACTTTATCATAGAGACGTGTATTTTTCAAATAAAAAAACAGGCAGAATTTTTGAAACTCTGCCTGTTTTTATTATAGTTTATCCTCTTCTAGTCGCATCCATATTGAAGCCTATCTACTTCACATTTTTTCTCTTCTTCGAAAACACTGCTAGTGAGCCTGAAGCGATAGCGAACATAGCTAGATAAAATGCAAGTGCTGTTGCATCACCCGTCTTAACGGCTCTAGATACTCTGTATCCTCGATACTTCATTCTTGCGTTTCTGTTTCCATTTGAGCTTGATGTGCTTCCATTTACGACTGGCTGACTCTTGCTTCTGATGGTGAATCTTGTCGAAGCTCCGTCTCTCTTATCCTTGAAAGCAACTGTCAAAGTATGATTGCCTGTACGCTGCTTCTCTAGTAACTCCTTCTTAAGGGTTACTCTTACGCTTCCCTTTACAGCAGTGTAATCAACGCCCTTAACAAGCTCATTTCCGTCGAGAAGAACCTTATCATCGTAATAGTCGTCAAATGCCCTTGCATCATCTACGCTGCGTTTAACGACGAACAGCATATCTCCATCACCCTTAGTCCAGAGATTGTTATCTCCACTTTCGAAAGTGTACGTAATCTTTGGAATCACTGTGTCAGCTTTTTTAACTTCTAAACTAGCTGCACTATCGAGATAGTACTTATCGCACTTCTTGCAGTGCCAGTATCTGATGTTGCCATCAGCCTCTGTTGTAGGCTCAGTTCTTGCAATCTCTTCAAGGTCGTGGCTAACAAGCCAGTGTGCGTATAGCTTGGTATCCTTGGTAAACGCCTGTGTGCCATCTACCTTTGTGCCGCCCGTAGTTTCCGTAAACCAACCTTCGAATGTCGTGCATGCATCCTTGTCAGGAAGTGCTGTTAGAGCAACTTTGCCATTCTCATCGGTAGTTAGTTCTGTTGTCTTAGCCTCTTCATCGTTAGATAGAAGTTCCACCTTATATGGCACATAGAATGTTGCCGCTGGGTCCTTCACCTTGAAATTCGAGTAAGCGCCAGTTCCATTGCGCTGGTCATCATTTGAAGATATCAGCTTAACCTTAGCATCACTTCCGTCCACAACGTTGCCCTTGAATACATTAGCAGGCACATCCTTAAGTGTCTCTGGCACCTTAATTTCCTTGATGTTCTGGTTAGCAAATGCTTCCCTTCCAATCGACTGCAGCGACTTGCCAAGTTCAACTTCCTTGATGCTTGCGCGCTCCGGCGATCTGCTCTTGAATGCAGACTTGCCGATTGTCTTTAGGCTATCTGGTAGCTTAACCTTTG
>NZ_CALHTQ010000188.1 GCF_938039775.1 uncultured Mogibacterium sp.
CTTCTTTACGCAAGTAAATGACTGAGTGTTGAGAAACTACATAGTTTAAAAATGGAATGGGTTCAGTTCAGGCCCATTCCATTTTTGCAATATGTTATTTATTATATTCAATCTCACTAAGTGTCTCTTTGATAACCTTTTCAACTAGAGGTCTACAATTTCCACAGCTAGTTCCTGCGCCAGTAACTTCTTGAATTTCTGTATATGCATGAGCACCGTTTTTTACAGCTTCTTTAATGTCTGACCTATATACTCGAATACATCCACAGATTAATCTATTTCTCATACTTTCTCCTTCATACCCATATAATTAATTTTCAGTTAATTGTCTGGGATTCTATCACAGAAATCAATTGTGCTCAAGTGATTTTGTTGAAGCTGCATTATTTGTAGAGCAGATACAATTATAATTACAATGAATAAAGATATTTCAAGATGTGAACTAACACAAGTGTGCTATAATGAAAATTAAATTAAACTAATTAACAAGGGGGCTGAAAATGAAGATTATTCTTATGGAGCCACTAGGTATCTCTGAGGACACCTTGAAGAGACTGTCTGATACTCTAATAGAGCGAGGACATACATTTAAATCATACGATACTGTAACAACTGATACAGATGAACTGATTGAGAGAGCAGAAGATGCAGAAGTTCTTATCATTGCAAATCATCCGCTGCCTGGTGAGGTGATTAGGGCAGATAAGAACTTAAAACTAGTTTCAGTTGCATTTGTTGGAATAGATCATGTTGATGTTGAGGCTTGCAAGGAGAATGGCGTTTTAATCTCAAACACTGGTGGTTACTGCGATGATGCTGTTGCTGAGCTTGCAATAGGGTTAACTTTAGACTGTCTGAGAAACATTACACTATCCAATGCCGCTGTTCAGCAGGGTGAAGGCAAGGGAAACCTTGCCGGTCATGAGCTATCTGGAAAGACTGTCGGAATTGTTGGAACAGGTGCGATAGGAATTAGGACAGCGGCTATTTTCAAGGCTTTTGGTTGCAAGCTTATAGGCTTTAACAGAAGCGAGAAGACTGCGGCTAAGGCTCTTGGACTCGAATATATGTCGCTGATAGATGTCATGGCAAATGCTGATATCATATCAGTTCATACTCCGCTTACACCAGAGACTAAAGGGTTAATCGGCGAGAAGGAAATTGCTGCTATGAAGTATGGGGCAATAATCGTTAACACAGCTAGAGGTCCGGTCATTGAAACAGAGGCTCTCTCAAAGGCTCTTAGAGAAGGCCACATAAAGGCTGGAATAGATGTGTTTGAAAAGGATCCGCCACTGCCAGAAAATCATCCGCTAATCGGAGCTCCAAACCTTGTCTGCACTCCTCACGTGGGGTTTGATACGAGAGAATCTATCGATAGGCGTGCTGATATGGTGTTCGAAAACGTAACTTCGTGGATGAGCGGTAATCAGATAAGAAAAATGCTGTAATTCAGCACAAAATATAAAATATAACAGGAACCTTGTGTTCCGTGGGAGGGATGTATGTCTGTATCAACAAGACATTCAATAAAAGTGATTATAATATCGCTATTAACTATGCTGATAGGACTTGCATTGGCAGGTTGCTCATCTTCCTTTAGTGAGTCACAGATTAATGAACTATATGCTAAACCAGGAGATTTTAAAGGCAAAAGTATCAAGGATTTAAACTTGCAAGTTATTGCTGTTGATAAGGTAAAAGGAGCGGTTCATCTTCAGGGGGTTCAGGACTTTAGAAAGTACGAGCACCCAACAGTTGTGATCCTGGATAAGAATGACATCAGCTATGAAGAAGGCGAGTATATAAAGGTTAAAGGAAAGATCCTAGGTGGAGTAACAGTAGTTGACGAAGATGGCGTAGAGATGACCGCTGTTAAGATTAAGGCCAAGAAGATAGAGAAAATAAAATCAACGGAAGCAATCCCCGCAGAGAATTCAATCGAAGCTGGTTATGATGTAAAAGAAAATGGCATAACAGGGACGATTGAGAAAATCGACTTTACTAGCGATGAGATTAGAGTGTATTTAAATGTCAAGAATAACTCTAAGCAGAAAGTTGAAATCTTCCCAGATCAGAGCTTCATAGAACAGAATGGAAATAAATACGAAGTGGATGTGAATAACTACCTTTATGAAGACGTTCAGATGGGCAATGTAATAAAGAGTGGAGAAAGCGCCTCTGGGGTAATAGTCTTTAAGAGAATCGACCCTAACTTACCATTTAACTTCACTTTGGAAGGAATTAAGGGTAACAAAAGCGAGTTCTCGCTCGAGTTCAACTTAAAAAATGAATAGTAAAAAACCGCGTTCAGAAAAAATTTGAATGCGGTTTTTTAATGTTTGGTGATTGTAATTTTGTAAGAAAGTTTATATATACTACCACTTCTCAACGTGAACCTTCTCCGAAGGGAATTCAGGAAGTTTCTGTGGTTCAGGCTGCTCATCAATATGTCCCATTACAAGCAGAGCTTCAATCTTCATGTTATCAGGGGCACCTAGTCTAGAGTTAACGAAATCTTCTGCACTAATACCGTCTTCGTTTGACGGACGGAGTCGAATCTGAAGCCATACTGCACCTAGTCCAAGTTCAGATGCTGCTAACAACATGTGAGTCATTGCGATTGAACTATCCTCTGTATATGTATCGGTCTTTTCTGAGTCGGAGTAAACTGCTATCGCTACATTTGCACTTTCAAACATCTTAGCGCCACCCTTGCGGCAATTTACTAACTCTTTGAGCGTATCTTGATTTCGTATCACTACAAATTCCCAAGGCCTTTGCCCCTTGCCATTTGGAGCGAGTAGCGCCGCGGAAATAACACCATTAATTTCTTTCTCTGTTACGGGGTTCGAGTTGTACTTACGTACACTACGTCGATTCTGCATAATTGTCAATAAGCTCATGTCATTACTTCCTTTCATATTTGATAGTTATATTGTATCACGAAAATTAAAAAGTGGTTGAAAAATAATTGACAAATTACATAAAATATCTGTATTTCAATCACAACAACTATTTTAAATTTTAGAAAGGTGATTCATGCTCCACCATATGCCGGTTAACGTATCTATGCCTGAACTGTGACCGATATCGAGGAAGGCATTTAGCAGAACATCAGACATCTCTTCACTTATATGTTCTGCTGAAGTGAGTTCAGTAGAACATATGGAATTGTATAGCTCCATGATTGGCTTACTAAAATGATTGGTCAGTGCACAGTCGATAAATGTGCGACTAATTTCGGTAGTATTATTGCGCTTACTGTTAATTTTGCTTTTTAGGCATTTTACTAATTCGTCATTGAAGCAATATGGAAGTGCGGAGAATGTAGAAAGAATTCCCGTAAGAAAATCGTCACCGCCAGGGGTGAGACCAATGCCAACTCCCATCAAGCCAGATAGAGAATCACACATGTCCTCCAATACTGTTCGTTCTCTAGTTTCATTTCTGTCTGTAGTGGCTGCAAGAACACTACATTTGGTTTCAGCAGCATCTAGCTTACCTTTTGCATATGAAAGGGCAATATCATCAGGCACCTTATCTGAGGTTATGAGGGTTGAGAAGCCAGCTGTTTTGGACCTAAGAATGAGATTTAAAACGGTCTCCTGCAAGAAGTTTGGAGCGTAGTGACCGTCAAGGTAATCATCGTACACTTCAAGTATTGAATCAAAGGAAATCGTAGATTTCCCTACTAGCAAATTTGAATCCTCGATATACACAGGATCAAAGGGATCCACCTTAAAAGTCCGTAGTCCTCGTTCATCAAGTGGAAGGATTATACTAATAGGTGAGACCTGAGAGTCTGCAAGTTGTAGAGCGACTAGCTGATCATCGAGCATGAGATTAATCGTTCTATCATATACAGAGTGAACATACAATCTAATGTTTTCAGCATTTGGGGCGTTTTTTAGATTATTGAAAGTTTTTATTATGTATATAGATGTTTGCAATATGTTTATCATAATTTATCCTCGCTGTGGCTATATTATCATTATTATAACAAAAATCACATTTCGTTTTTATACAATTGTACAATAATGAAAAACAATAAAAATTTTTAATTAAAAAAATGCAATCAATCCGTTTTTAAATAAATTACAATATTGAAGATTTCAAGCTACTAATGTAGTATATATCCATAGAAACATTGAAATTGGTTGACCGCTTTTTTTAATGACGATCAACTCGGTCAATTGGGTTCAATGAATTTCGACTTTGACGTTAACTTCATATTTATGACCCTAAGGGTTATAGGGGGAAGACTATATGTATGATTTATTAATCAAGAACGGGCAGGTTTTTACACCTGATCTCGTTCAGGATGCAAACGTTGCTATCAAAGATGGTAAAATTGCGGCAATTCTAGTAAAGGGAGATGAACCTGAATCTGCAAAGGTTATCGATGCAGAAGGAAAGCAGGTGTTCCCTGGAGCAATCGACACTCATGCACATCTTAACGATCCTGGATATGAGTGGAGAGAGGACTATGAGCATGGAACGGCAGCAGCTGTAGTTGGTGGATATACAACAATTATCGATATGCCGCTTCAGAACGAGCCAGCACTCACAACACCTGAGATTTTTGATGCGAAGCTAGCAAAGGTTCAGCCAAATGCATATTCTGACTTTGCATTCTGGGGCGGTCTAGTACCGGGTAACCTCGACCAGCTGAAGGGACTCGATGAGAGAGGTGTTATCGCTTTCAAATCGTTCCTAGGACCAGTATCACCTGATTACTCTCCGCTTACATACGGTCAGGCGTATCAGGCCATGAAGATTATCAAGGAATTTGGCGGTATGGCTGGTTTTCACTGCGAAGATTTTGCAATGATTAAAGAAGGTGAAAAGGCACAGATTGAAGCTGGAAACCTAAATTGGAGGGGATTCCTAGATTCAAGAACTCCTGCAGCAGAGATTGTAGCAACAGAAACTGTTGTGGAGATTGCTAAGGAACTAGAGTGCCGTGCGCATATATGCCATGTGAGCCATCCAGCAGCAGCTGAGAAGGTATACCAGGCACAGTGTGAAGGATATGAAGTGTCTGCAGAGACATGCGGACACTATCTAGCATTCACAGAAGAAGATGTTCTTGAAAATGGTCCGCTATTCAAGTGTGCACCTCCACTCAGAACAAAAGAAGATGTTGAGGCGATGTGGATGTGCGTAGAATCTGGAGTTTTCTCTGGACTTGCTTCAGATCATTCACCTTGTACATATGATGAGAAGTTCAACGAAATTCTTGGTAAGAAGATTGAGAACGTATTTGAAGTTTGGGGCGGTATCAGTGGCATCCAGAGCTGTGTTCAGGCAATCTATTCTGAAGGAGTTGTAAAGCGTGGTGTAGATCCTCGTGTTCTTGCAAATGCATGGGCGAAGCTTCCAGCTGAGACATTCCACATCTATGGCAAGAAGGGTGATATCAAGGTTGGATTCGATGCAGATATCGTAATTATCGACCCAGAGCGAGAATGGGAGATTACAGCTGACTCACTATACTATGTGAACAAGATTTCTGCATTCGTAGGAATGAAAGGCAAAGGCCTCCCGGTAGCTACTCTCGTAAGAGGAGAGCTAATGGCAGAGGATGGCAAGCTTGTTGGACAGAAGGGTACAGGCGAGCTAGTTAAGAGACTATTCTAAACGAAACTATTTAATAGACTAAAGGAGAACATTTAAATGAGTATTGTTGATAACAAAACACTTGATCCGAATCTCGTAGTCGGTGTCAATGAAGACCTACAGCCGACAAAGAGTCGTATCATGGGATCGCTATCTTATACAGCGTCATTCCTTGGCGGCTGCGTATCTATCGGAACATTCTCTATGGGTTCAGCTCTTATCGGAGTGCTAACAATCACACAGGCTATCCTAGCTATGGCTATCGGATGCGTGGTAATTGCTATTGCACTTGTGCTTATCGGTAACGCTGGACATAAGTACGGCATGCCATACGTAGTACAGCTAAGATCAAGCTTCGGTAATACTGGTGTTAAGATACCAGGGGTCTTAAGAGGACTTCCAGCTATCGTTTGGTTTGGATTCCAGTCATGGGTTGGAGCAGGAGCTATCAACAGCTGCTTCAAGATCCTATGGGGATTCGATAATCTGCCAGTGGTATTCGGAGCATTCACACTACTACAGGTTGGTCTTGCAATCAAAGGTTTCCACGGTATCAAGTGGCTCGAGAACTTCTCTTGCGTATTCATCGTAGCAATCCTTGCTTACATGCTATACGTAGTAAAGACTAAGTTTGCTGTAGACATCAGCGCTTCTTTCGCAGATATTAATGGAACATGGGGAATGCCTTTCTGGGCCGCTACAACATCATTCCTTGGTATTTACTCGACTATGATCATCAACGCATCAGACTATGCGAGAAACCTCAAGGAAGATATCAAACCCGTTAAGACCGGATCGATTTACACAATCGCTATTCTACCTGTAACACTTTTCATGGGACTTATCGGACTACTTGTTACAGCAGCTACAGGAAATTCAGACCCAGTAGTTGTATTCTCAACAACTATGGGAAGCAAGTTCTTAACTGTTATCACACTACTGTTCATTGCATTTGCACAGGTTACTACTAACGTACTAAACAACATTGTTCCACCAGCTTACGTACTCATGGAGTCGTTCAAAATGAAGTGGTCACACGCTACTATGCTCGTTGGTATCCTATCTGTTTGTGTAATGCCTTGGAAGCTAGTTACAGCTGATTCGGCGGCAGGACTATCGATGTTTACAAAGATATACTCCGCATTCCTAGGACCTATCTTTGCGGTAATGGTTGTAGACTACTACTTACTACGTAAGAGCACATTAGATATCAATACTCTCTATGATAAGCAGGGACCTTTTAAGGGAATCAACTGGGCTGCGATTATTTCAATCGCTGTAGGAGCTCTCGTATCGGTATTTGTTGTAGACCTATCGTGGTATGTCAGCCTCATTCCAACAGGATTGGCTTACTACCTACTGATGAAGTATCTTCCATCTTCAAAGAGTTTCAGAACTGGAACAATCTTTGAAGACTAATAAAGAACTTAGTTAGAAATTGATTATATCATTTAATGAAGCAATGGAGAGGTGTGATATGCATCTCTCTCCGCTCATAATAAGGGAGGATTAGACATGTATGATCTAATTATCAGGAACGGTAAACTAGTTACACCAGACCGCATCTACGAAGCAGACATAGCGGTTAAAGACGGTAAATATGCTGCATTCCTAGCTCCAGGAACAGAAGCTGAAGCTAAAGAGGTTATCGATGCAGATGGAAACCTTGTGTATCCGGGAATCATCGACTGCCACGCTCACCTAAATGAGCCTGGATTCGATTACAGAGAAGACTTTGAGACTGGTTCGAGAGCTGCTGCTGTAGCAGGCTGCACAACTCTTATCGATATGCCTCTTAACAACGATCCTTCGCTGATGAACAAGGAAATCTTTAATCTCAAGATGAGCAAGATTACCAAGCATTCATACATTGATTTCGGTCTATGGGGAGGAATCGTAGGAGATTTCGATGACGATCCAGATTCAGTTCACAATAACTTAGCAGATCTCGAGAATCTCGAGAAGGCAGGCGTAGCTGCATTTAAGGGTTTTACTTGCCCTAATGGACCACTCTTCCCAACAGTTAACATGGGAAATGTTCGTGAGGCACTTGAGATTCTAAAACCATACAAGGCTCTTTGTGGATTCCACTGCGAGGAGTACGGTCAGGTTCTCGAGAGAGAGAAGAAAGCTAAGGCGATGACTGGTCTATCAAGACAGGAGAAAATTAGGGCATTCCTAGACTCTCACGATGTATGGACAGAGTATGTTGCTACTAAGAATGTAATCGATATGGCTAGAGCTACCGGCGGAAGAGTTCATATCTGCCATGTTAGCCATCCAATGGTTGCACAGGTTGTTAAGGATGCTCAGCATGAGGGACTTCCAATTACTGCTGAGACTTGCCCACATTATCTAGGATTCTCTGAGGATTTCGTATTCGAAAAGGGTGGTCCGGCTAAGTGCACACCTCCTCTAAGAACTAAAGATGATGTAGAGAAGCTGTGGGATTACGTGCTAGACGGAACTCTATCTTGCGTTGGTAGTGACCATTCGCCAGCTGCGGACGAAGAGAAGGACAACGAGTCAAGAGATATTTGGCAGGCGTGGGGCGGACTGAACGCTATACAGTTCTTCCTTCCAATGATGTTCGACATGGTTGTGCACCAGAGAAAGCTTTGCCCAAGTCTAATTGCTAAAGTTATGGACTACAATCCTGCAAAGGTGTTCGGTTTCTACGGACAGAAGGGGGCATTCGAAATCGGCTTTGATGCTGACGCGGTAATTCTCGATCCAGAAAAGCCATGGAAGGTTGAACAGGAGAAGCTCTTTACTAAGGGGCACGTTACTTGCTTCAATGGTATAGAAGGTAAGGGTGCACCAACTTGCACAGTTATCCGTGGACGCGTTGTTGCAAAGGACGGTATGTATGTAGAAGATGCTAAGGGCTTTGGAGAGTATGTAACACCTGTTAGATAATAGGTGTTAAATAAAAAAGGGAGAACAATAAATGAGTACAGAAAACAAGAATGTAAACACCCCAAACAATGAGGGCGAGAGCATTAGACCGATTCCTTGGGAAAAACGTACCATGAGCTGGGGATCTAATACTATGCTATGGCTCGGTGGCTGTATTTCCATCGGAACTCTGGCTATGGGATCAGCTCAGATGGAGACAGGTCTTAACCTACTTCAGCTATTCCTTGCAGTACTACTTGGGTCTACTATCCTGGTAATCGGAATCGCTATGAATGACCAGTTCGGTTATAAGACTGGTGCACCTTATTCCATTCACCTCAAGAGTGCATATGGTACTAAGGGGAACGTGCTTCCATCGATGATTAGAGGACTTCCTGCTATTGTGTGGTATGGATATCAGACTTGGCTTGGTGGTGCGGCTATCAACAACATTTCCAAGCTATTATTCCACTACGATAATATCTGGCTATTCTTCATCCTATTCCAGATTGTGCAGATTCTTCTCTCAATCAAGGGCTTCAAGGGTGCAAAGTGGGTTGGAAACATCGGTGGTACTGTAATCGTAATTGCGATGTTCTATCTGCTATATATCTGCATGACAACACAGTGGGATACTATCTCAGCTAATCTAATGCACAAGAGCGGCACATGGGGACTTCCATTCGTTGCTTCAGTTATCGCGTTCTTTGGAAATTCTACTACTGTAATGCTTAACGCTTCAGACTATTCACGTGAGATGAAGCAGGGATATAGCGCTCCAGTAAGAGGTCTTTCATACTTCATGGCGATGGTTCCAGCAACAGTAATGCTTGGAATTATCGGTGCTATGGCTTCAACAGCTACAGGAATCGCTAACCCAATCAATGCATTTGCAGAGATGGTAGATAACAAGCTAGTGCTAGTAGTTACACTTGCGTTCATCATCTTCGCACAGCTTTCTACTAACCTTGCAAGTAACGTAATTCCGCCAGCATACGTATTTATGGATACTTTCAAGATGAAACACAGAACTGCAGTTATTCTAATCGGAATTCTAGCGGTTGCAACTTGCCCATGGATCCTAACTAATGATAGCTCTGCAGCTGGACTTTCGCTATTTGTTAAGATTTACTCGGCGTTCTTTGCTCCAATCTTCGCTATCCTTATTGTTGACTACTTCATTCTTCACAAGAGAAACTTCACTAAGGAGCAGCTAGACGATCTTTATGATCCAAATGGGTCAAAAGCTGGTGTAAACATGGCAGCTATCATTGCAACTGTAGTGGGTGCTGCAATCGGACTCTATAAGGTTGACCTTTCATTCTTCACAGCTACGATTCCTACAGGGGTTATCTATTACCTGCTAATGAAGAATATGAAGTCTTGTGAGAACTTCAGAAAAGGAACAACACTCGAGAAATAAACGAGTGGCTATTATAATTACGGGATTTGCGAATAACATTCCTAAGATAGACTAAAATGCATCAAACCCATTCACTCAAATATTGAGTGAATGGGCTTTTGTTTTGGTATAATATCTTTAAGTTGTGAAAGCGGGGAAAAGATATGAATGAAAAGATGACACAAGCTGAGAGGTTAGATTTTCTAGTTGAGCAATTTAAAGCGGATTCTATAGATTATAAGGATTTGCAAACGCCAGGGGACGTTGTCGGAAAAAGGCGACTTCTTCGTTCGCTTATGAACATCCGCAGCCCTCGTCACATCGACGATTTAATTTTGAGAGTTCAAGAT
>NZ_CALHTQ010000189.1 GCF_938039775.1 uncultured Mogibacterium sp.
ATTCGAATGAGGAGAGAGAAATGTCGTTAGAGAGAGTTGATGAACTGATGCTACAGGACAAGGAGTACATGAGCCGAGCTATTGAACTTGCCAAGAAGGGTGAGGGCTGGGTTAATCCTAACCCAAAGGTCGGAGCAGTAATTGTCAAAGACGGACAGGTTATAGGCGAAGGATACCATGCAAAATGCGGTCAGATGCATGCAGAGAGATGTGCGATAGCATCTCTTCGTGACTCGGCAGAGGGCGCCACAATGTACGTAACTATGGAACCTTGCTGTCACTATGGTAAGACACCACCGTGTACAGAGGCTATTATTGAAAATGAGATATCCAGAGTTGTGATTGGTTCCAGAGATCCTAATCCGAAGGTAGCAGGCAAGGGTGCACAGACTCTAAGAGAGGCGGGAATTGAGGTTGTAGAAGATTTTATGGCAGAGGAGTGCGATGCTCTAAACCCTATATTCTTCCACTATATAACCACAAGATTTCCTTACGTAAGGCTAAAGTATGCAATGACAGCTGATGGCAAGATTGCTACGAAGACAGGTGCATCTAGATGGGTTACCGGTCCAGAAGCGATTCACAAGGTACACGAGATGCGTCATGAGTGCATGAGCGTTATGGTGGGTGTTGATACGGTTATAGCTGATGACCCGATGCTGAACTGCAGAATTGAAAATGGTAGAAATCCAATAAGAATCGTATGCGACAGCAAGTTGAGGATTCCGAGTGAGTGCCAGTTAGTGAGAACAGCCGATGAATACGATAGCGAAACAGTTGTCGTTTGTGCGGTTTCTGGCATGCCAATGGGTGAAGTGAGATTTAGTGATAAGGCACCATTATATATTGACGACTATAATACAAATCCACTTGCTAAGGCTCTAGGCAAGAAGTTCGGTGGTGGTGATTTCACCAAGAAGGCGATTAAACTAAACGAAAGAGGCATTAGAATATTTAACTTCCCTGGTCATGACGGCAAGGTAGATCTTGCTCTACTGATGGAATACTTAGGAAAGCTAGATATTGACAGCGTGCTCCTCGAAGGAGGAGGGAATCTTAACGAAAGTGCACTGAGAGCTGGCATTATCAACGAGATAAGAATATTTATCGCACCTAAAGTGTTCGGAGGTAAGGCGAAGAGTCCTATTGAGGGAATCGGAGTAGACCATCCGAATATGGCATATAAATTCTCATTTGACGATGTTGAGAGAATCGGTTCAGACCTAATGATTACATGCAAGAGAATCGATAATCTCGGGACATATATTCCAGAAGATGGAGAAGACTAATGTTTACAGGAATCATTGAAGAGACAGGAAAGCTGAGATCCCTTGATATATCTGGGGCGACTGGACGCATAGAGCTCGAGGCTTCAAAGGTGCTTGAAGGCACAAATATTGGAGATAGCATCGCTGTAAATGGCGTATGTCTGACTGTTGTTGAGCTACACGCTGATGGGTTTACTGCAGATGTCATGCCAGAGACTATATCCAGAACGGGATTTTCACAGCTCCGAGTGGGTGATAAGGTTAATATGGAGCGTGCGATGGCTGCAAATGGCAGGTTTGGTGGGCACATAGTGTCCGGTCACATCGACGGAGTTGGAACTGTTGAATCGCTTGAAAATGATGGAATTGCTGTATGGGTAAGCATCAAGGCACCAACGGAAATCCTTAACCTAATAGTCGAGAAGGGTTCTATCGCAATTGATGGAATTAGCCTAACTGTTGCCTATGTGGACAGTGAGCGGTTCAAGGTTTCGATCATACCTCATACGGGTGAGGAAACCACTCTGTTGAAGAGGCATGCAGGAGATAAGGTTAACCTTGAAAATGACGTAGTTGGGAAATATGTAGAGAAACTACTGGGGCTTGGTAAGCCTACTTTGTACGATGGCACCGGACAGGGTAGCGAAGCAGGAAGCGGGCTTACACTTGAATTTCTGGCGGAAAATGGGTTCTGAAAGGAGATACGATGAGTAGTAGAAAGCGCGAGTATGATTCAATAGAAAGAGCGATTGAAGATCTGAGAGCGGGGAAGATAATCCTCTGCACTGATGATCCAGATAGAGAAAATGAAGGTGATATGATTTGTGCTGCGGAGTTTGCAACACAGGAGAATATCAATATGATGGCAAGTATTGCCAAAGGTCTTATCTGTACACCGATGAGCATCGAGCTTGCAAGGAAGCTGAACTTCCCTGCGATGGTATCGGAGAACACTGATAATCATGAAACTGCATTTACAGTTTCTATCGACCACATAGATACCACGACCGGTATTTCGGCTCAGGAGCGAGGATTCACGATGAGAAAATGCGTTGATCCAGATTCGAAGCCAGAGGATTTCCGAAGACCTGGTCATGTATTCCCTCTAGTTGCGAAGAGAGGCGGAGTGCTGGTTAGAAACGGACACACAGAAGCGACAGTGGATCTGCTGAGACTTGCAGGTCTCAAAGAGTGCGGTGTATGCTGTGAAATCATGGATGACGACGGCACGATGATGAGAACTCCGAAGCTATGGGAGATTGCAGAGAAATACGACCTGGCATTTGTAACAATTAAGCAGCTACAGGATTACCTTCGCATCAACGAGTGCCACGTTATCCGCGAGGCAGTAGCTAAGATGCCAACTATGTATGGCGAGTTTAAGATGTATGGGTATGTCAACGATATCACTGGCGAGCATCACGTAGCTCTAGTTAAGGGAGATATCGGCGATGGCAAGGATGTGCTCTGCCGAGTTCATTCAGAGTGTCTCACAGGAGATACTTTCGGATCGCTTAGATGCGACTGCGGACTACAGCTTGAGAAGTCGCTTGAGATGATAGAGAAGGAAGGTCGCGGAATTCTGCTTTACATGAGACAGGAGGGCCGTGGAATCGGACTTATCAACAAGATTAAGGCGTACGCTCTACAGGAAGAGGGTTACGATACAGTAGAAGCCAATGTAAAGCTTGGATTTGCACCGGACCTCAGAGAGTACTGGGTTGGAGCTCAGATTCTGAGAGATCTCGGATGCAAGTCGCTAAGACTTATGACAAACAATCCTGAAAAGGTATATGGACTCAGTGATTTTGCTCTAGACATAACGGAGAGAGTTCCGATTGAGATTAAGCCGCAGAAATTCGACTATATGTATCTCAAGACTAAGAAGAGCAAGATGGGACACATTTTCAACGAAATTGATTTAGATAAGTAGAAAGGAAAAGTCATGAACAACATCAATCTATTAGAGGGTAAAGTCGTTGCTAAAGAAGGAATGAAGGTAGGTATCGTTGCCGCTCGTTTCAACGAAATCGTTGTAAGCAAGTTGCTCGGTGGTGCAATCGATGGACTTGTACGTCACAATGTTAAGGAAGAAAATATCACAGCTGCTTGGGTTCCTGGCGCATTTGAGCTACCGACAGTTGCGAAGAAGATGGCTGAATCTGGAAAGTACGATGCTGTAATCGTACTTGGAGCTGTAATCAGAGGACAGACATCTCACTACGAGCTAGTGTGCAATGAGGCTGCAAAGGGTGTGGCTCAGATTTCTATGCAGACAGGCGTACCAACTATGTTTGGAGTAATCACCACTGAGAATATTGAGCAGGCAATTGCTCGCGCAGGAAGCAAGGTTGGGAATAAGGGATATGATTGTGCTTTATCCGCAATCGAGATGGTAAATCTCGTAGATCAGCTATAAGCTAAGCAGACTGACCGTGTGCATATGCGAGGTTGCTGAAGTATTTCAACTGAATGAAAACAAGGCAGACTGGTTCAGTCTGCCTTGTTTTCAAAATATTAATATGAATTGGGCATATACATGGATAAGAGCAGAGGAATTATGGATAACAACAGGGAAAAATTAGATACGAGCAAGGTTATGCTCGTGTTTGACTACGATGGCACGATTCAGGAAACCATGAAAATCTATGCACCAGCTATACTAGATATTGCTAAGAGGCTCCGAACTATATATGGCGTGCAAGTTGAAAATCCTAGCTATGCGCGCATGGAGAGTTGGCTAGGGCTTCGCAATGATGAGATGTGGGCTGACTTCGCCCCAGCTCTCTCTCTGGACGCCAGGGCGGCCGCGTCGGCGCGCGTCGGCGCCTATATGCGCACTCTGGTTCGCGAAGGGGCTGATCCCTGGTATGATGGAGCCCGAGAAACGCTAGACGAACTCAAAGAGCAAGGATACAGAATGATGATTCTGAGTAACTCGGATCACGAATATGCAGAATTTAATAGAAAGAGATTTGATACAGATAAATGGTTTGAGAAATACATAGATTGTGGCTCCTGGGATTGGCAGTCCAAGGAGGATGTGTTAAGCTCTATAATAAGGGATGAACCAGAGCTAACGTATGTGATGATTGGCGACAGGTTCAACGACCAAGAGGCGGCAGTCAAGAATGATATATTATTTATCGCATGTGACTATGGTTACGCTAAGTCTGGCGAGCTCGATGAGGCAGATGCTAGAGCCAACTCGTTTGTAGAGCTGTCGGATATTATTGCTAGATTAACAGATTATTAGGGGGTTAAGATGAACATTGTATGCTTAGATATGGAAGGCGTATTAGTACCTGAGATTTGGATTGCTTTTGCAGAAGAGACAGGAATCGAAGAACTCAAGAGGACGACAAGAGAAGAGCCAGACTACGACAAACTCATGAATTATAGACTCGATATCTTGAGAGAGCACGGACTCGGACTTAAGGAAATTCAGGATGTAATAGCTAGAATCGATCCACTGCCAGGAGCAAAGGGATTTCTGGATGAACTTCGAGCTACAACTCAGGCTATAATTCTTAGTGATACATTCTCTCAGTTTGCTCAACCACTTATGGCTAAGCTAGGATGGCCGGCTCTGTTCTGCAATGAACTAATTGTAGGTGAAGATGGCATGATTGATGGTTTCAAGATGCGCTGCGAGAAATCAAAGCTCACAACCGTAAGAGCCCTACAGTCATGCGGCTTTGAGACAATTGCAGCAGGAGACAGCTTTAACGACCTAGCTATGATTGAGGCTAGCAAGGCTGGATTTCTATTCAGAAGCACGGAGTCAATCAAATCTGATTATCCACAGTTCCCAGCTTTTGATGAGTTCGATGACCTACTAGATGCGATTAAGAAGGCATTATAATAATTAATGGCTAAGTGAATATATTATTTTCTAATATGGGTATAATCTAAAACTTAGAGCCTAAAATTTTGATTACTTAATAAACACTAAAAATGAGAGCTAATCCAGAGCTCTCATTTTTAATGTTTCACTATATATCACAATATCCAGCTAATTACGCTTCTAATAATCTCAACTTGTTTCTCTTAGTGTTGGATATGATATATCCGATTAACGCACCAACTATAGCAGGTACAACCCAGCCAAGCTCTAGCTTAGTGAATGGTAAGAGCTTGATGAAAGCGAATGGAAGACCAAAGCCGTGTAAAACTGAAAGTAAGCTTGTGAAGAACACAGTGTAAGCAGCCATACCGCCAACATACTTACTTGTAATCCACCTATCAAGCAGTGCAAATATTACTAGAACGATAAGCGGTGGATAAAATGCGCTTAGTATCGGTGCTGCAAGTGCAATAATCTTATCTAGTCCGAGGTTGCTCATGAAGAAACTAAATCCGATAGTAACGAGCACTACTGTACGGTAGCTAACTTTTCCGTTTGATAAACCAGAGAAGTAGTCACCGATTACTGAAGAGAGTCCAATCGATGTTGTTAAACATGCGAGTAGAATTATAATCGCTAGAGCAATAACTCCCCATCCACCAAGTAGCTTGTTAGTAATAGCAATTAGTAGTGGTGCCTGTGCAAGGCCGTCAAAATGACTATCGCTTGCAGTCGATGCTCCGAGGAATGATAGTCCTCCGTATACTAGTCCTAGCAGCGTTGCTGAAATAATATCTGCACCAGCCACTAGCTTCTTTACCTCGTTTCTTTCAGTAAAGCCATGTTTCTTTGCAGCAACTATGAGAATGATAGTTATAGTTACTCCACCGATACCGTCGAGTGTTTGATAACCATTAGTAATTCCTGTTTGGAATGGAATCAGGTCCTTTGTAGCAATAGGTGCACCAATTGGATTTACAATTCCAAGTATAATCAGGATAACCATTACTAATAGTAGTACTGGTGTAAGAAACTTTCCTATAACATCGACAACACCAGAAGGATTTAGTGCAAGTACAGCAGTTACTATAAAGAATAAAAGACTGAATGCCCATAGCGGAACGCCTGGAAGAAGTCCTTTGATACCCATTTCATAAGAAGTAGCAGATGTTCTTGGAATACAGATGATTGGACCTAGCAGTAATAGAATAATAGATACAAATACCTTACCAGGTATAGCACCGAGCTTACTCGTTACACCGTCCACAGTTCCTTCTCTGTTAGCAACAACAGAATAAATAGCTAAGGCAGCCAATCCTACATCCATGATAAAAAATCCAGCAAATCCTATTAGCCAATTGCTCCCTGTTTCACGGCCAAGGAATGGCGGAAATATAAGGTTACCCGCTCCGAACTGAGTTGCGAAAAGAGCGAGTCCCATAGTTATGATAATCGGCCCCTTTGCCTTTGGTTTTGAATTATCTTTCATAGTCCCCTCCTAATAATCAAAACGACCATAAAATGTTCATTTGTAACTGAAAATCTAGGCTTAATATATATTAACTATTAAGAAATCAGTATTGAAATATAATCATATATCTAGTACTTTTTGGAATAACAAGGTTTAATCTACCGAAATGGTGTGTTATAATCGTTGTAATTTCAAGCATATTATAAATTGTGATTAATTTTAGGAAATAGACAAATGGATTTAATTAAACTAAAATATTTTATTTCTGCTGCAGAAGTGTTGAATTTTTCTAAAGCGGCTGAGAATTGCAATATTACACAGACTGCAATAGGTAAGTATATCAATAAACTTGAAAATGAAATTGGATGCACTTTATTTTACCGAACCAATAAAGGTGTCAGTTTGACGGAAGCTGGAGAAAAATTTTATGTTGGTGTGAAAGAGATAAGTGAGCAATATGAAAACCTATTAAAACAAATTGTATCGGGGGAAAATGAGTTTCTTAGAATTGGTATTGCAGGCGATTATTTGCCAGTCAATTTTTTAAGTAAATACATCTCGATGAATCAAGATACCTCGTTAGAAGTAGAGTTTGAAGACAAAGATCAATTAATCGGAATGCTGGATAGGGGAGTAATAGATGCGATGGTTATTCCTGATATTGTCTTGCGTAATGAAAACATAATGGGGATAGAGACGCTCGAAGTCGGAGTTGCGCATGATATATTATGCTGCTCTCAAGAAGTATTGAATAAATATGGAAGTGTGGGAAAAGTCGTTGAAAATTTGCCGCTGATTACTAAATCAGATGAAGACGAATATCACGAATACTGCAGAGAAAATCTTAAGAGCATATATAATAGTACCTTTTCCGATGTAAGGGTAGTTGATACAATAGCAAACCAATCTACGTTAATCGCATTGGGGCAAGGATTTTCGATTGTTCCAAAGGAAGAGTTGACGGTTAGCAATGGTATATATGTTGAGAATTTAGGTGAGAGGTTTGCAGAGGCTTTACTCCTAGTCTACATGTCCAAAAACAAAAACCGATTGCTCCATAATTTGCTGAAATTTGTAAATGAAAGTAAGAACGGCAGCGAATCACTATTTGGATAACTTGGAGTTAGTCGAGTTTCAAAGGAAGTAGGGACTACTTTCATTATATCAGAAACATAAGGCGGTATTGGTAGAGCACGATGCATAACCAAAGCCGCCTTTACACTTGCATGAAAAAACTCCGAATCCAATCGGATTCGGAGCCTCATAAGCCTTATTAAATTAACGCTTCGAGAACTGGCTAGCTCTTCTAGCTTTCTTGAGACCGTACTTCTTTCTTTCCTTCATACGAGGGTCTCTCGTTAGGAATCCAGCGGCCTTAAGTGCTGGTCTGTTAGCCTCAGCATCTACTTCGCAAAGTGCTCTTGAGATACCGTGTCTAAGTGCTCCAGCCTGTCCTGTTGTACCACCACCGTTAACTAGTGCGATTACATCGTACTTTCCAGATGTTCCAGTGATTTCGAAAGGTCTCTTAACCTCGTTCTTAAGAACTTCAAGTCCGAAGTAGTCTTCAAGATCCTTCTTGTTTACAACGATTCTTCCTGTTCCAGGGAGTAATCTGACTCTAGCAATTGAAGATTTTCTTCTTCCTGTTGCCTGATACATTTCTTTAGCCATCTTCTAATCCTCCCTTCCTAGAATGTCCACTCTTCAGGATTCTGTGCAGCATGTGGATGCTCAGGTCCTGCGTATACCTTTAGCTTCTTGAACATCTGTCTGCCGAGCTTGCCATTAGGCATCATGCCCTTAACAGCGTGACGGATGATCTCCTCTGGCTTCTTAGCACGAAGTTCTGCAAGAGTTGTCTCCTTGAGACCACCTGGATATCCACTGTGGCTCTTGTAAATCTTCTGCTTTTCCTTATTGCCTGTAACTGCAACCTTCTCAGCGTTTACAACAACTACGTAGTCTCCGCAGTCAACGTGAGGTGTGTAGATAGGCTTCTTCTTTCCTCTTAGGATCATTGCAATCTCAGCTGCAATCTTACCTAGAGTCTTGTCTTCTGCATCGATAACGTACCACTTATGGTCGATATCTGCAGGCTTAGCGATGTAAGACTTCATTTCTCTTCCTTTCTACCTACTCAGATCCGAAGATCGATTTCGGCACTGTCTACTGGGATCCGAGGATCTTGTTCGACATACTAAAAATAACTTAGTGTCGGAGCTGCCGGGCGAACCCTGCTCCATTTGCACAATATGCCTAACGATTATATTACTCAAAGCGCTTAAAGTCAAGCTTTTAAAGCTTTCATTTCGTTCTGTTCTTCCCATTCTTCCACGAGAATTGCCCTAAGCTCCATATCAAAATACTCCTTGCTACGCTTTCCTGCTAGCTTGAGTATTCCTTCGGTTCTAAAACCGAGCTTTGTGTATAGATGAGAAGCGATTGTGTCATCTGGAAAATGAGAAACGGTAACCCTGTGTGTACCGAGTTCCTCGAATGCGTGACGAAGTAGAGCCTCTATCGATTCTGTTCCATATCCTTTACCGCGTGCGGACTCATCAGCTAGGTAGATGATAGCGATATTTAGCGAATCGTTGATAGAGTCGATGTTGGTGATGTCGATTTTGCCAAGAGGCTTTTTGCTTGATTTCTCAACTATTGTTAGCCACTCACGAGTTGGGTCGTGTATGACGGTATGAAATTCGTCTGTAATCGTATCGAGGTCTCGTTTGCCGGTCGTGCAGAAGTGCTCGATGACATTTTCTCGTGACTCCCATTCTGCAAAAAGGTCACAGTCTGCGAAGGATGCCTTACGAAGTATAATGTGGTTGGTTTCTATCACGTTGATTCCTCCTCTAGTATCCAATCAATTAACATCTTAATTATAACAAAAATTGTATATCTTATCATACCTAATTGCATATTGTTAACTTCTTCGATATGCAGATAATTTCTGTGTCTAAGCATGTGACGAAGAACAACGCAATTATGCTTTATGCTGCAATTCTAGGAGTACTTGTTCCAAATGAGCATATGACACTGATGGAGTAGGGAGGTTGTGCGGTAATTTTCGCATCTGCAGTAGTTGCTCAGGTGCAGCGGGGACCACCGAAAAAGGGGGATAATTAAGAAGGTGGGTAAGGAGAACTTTAGTAACTATAAGGAAAAGCTTTCGATACAATAAATTTGTCTGATGATAAGAATTTTAAATAAGTACACATACTGATATAAGTAGAAATTATTGTTAACGTTATTACGAATGCGATAAAATGTGATTATCTTGTGAAGTTGTGTTGTTGTTCGCGAGATGGATGCGGACGACGACACAGCTTTTTACGTTATACACTTATTGACTATATAAATAAGGAAGGTATGGAAATGGTTACGAAAAAGAAAGGACCAAAGGCGAAGATTTCAGGAATTATGCTAACAGCTATCCTGATTCTCACCATGATGCCTTGGCATGTCATGGCTGAAGAAGCTTCACCTGCAGAGGGCACGGCCGCTACAAATGCCGTGACTAACGAAAGCGAAGTGGTATCGAAAGAAACTGCTAACGCTGCTACGGAAGCTAATGCACAGGAGAAGCCTGCAGCTACACTTGCGAGTGAAAAGCCTGCTGCAATAACCCCGAAGGCTTCTAAGAAGTTAGTTACAACATCCGTAAAAGTTGTTTACAAGGATGGAACACCTGTTGAAGACGGAACAGTTTTCACGCTTGAAGATCCAGATAACAATGAGCAGAAAGACTATGAAGTTAAGAACGGAAAGCTTGAACTTAAGCTGATCTCTGATAAGCAGTATAGACTAGGTCTCTCGTGGGATGACGAGAAGATGGATACTCATAAAGTTGTTGAAGCTGATGCTAATCTTGGTACAATCCCTGTTGGAATATCTGCAGAGGGTAAGTCTCTTGTTTGGTATGATAGACACAACAAGAAGCTTCTCGAGGATAAGCCTGTAACAACAGTAACCCTCAAGGAAACCGAAGACGATGCTACCCCTTCAGAGCCAAAACCAGTTGAGAAGAAGAGAGTAGAAAAAGGCGAGCTAGCGAATGTTCGTGATATTGAAGTAGTTCTAGATGACGGAACTCCAATGCCTGACGGTGTACAGCTAGAGCTTATCGACATGAGCCGAGTTGCTGACTGGTCTTATGAATTTGAGAAATTTACCGTTAAGGGTGGTAAAATTCACGGCGTTAAGATGAAGGCAGAAACTCAGTATAAGATTGGAATGGATACTGCTAACCCTTCATATTCGGACTATACAATCGTTGGAGCTTACAACAGCAAGCACTTAATGCGTATATATGCAAGATATGAAAACGAGTATCCGCTGTATTACGATTATGATGAGGGCACAGGCGCACCAGAGAAGCCGATTGCAAAACTTGTATTCCACAAAGTGAAAGAGCAGAGCGAATTAGAGAATCCTAAATCGAATTCCAACATTACAGTTCTAAAGGTTTCTGATGGCGGCTATGTGGCAAAGGCAGGTCTACCTTTCAGATTAGTTCGTAAGGATAACGGCAAGTCGAAGGTTATCTACAGTGAGCAGGGTGAAGTTACAATCAATACCGAAGGAAACGTTCCTTACGAGCTAAAGCTAGATGAGAACGATACTTACGTTATGAAGAATAAGATTGAGTTCACCATGAAGCCGAATAAGCAGGGCAAGTATAACCCTATTATCGAAGGCTATGATGCTAATGATATAAATGGTTATCTGCAGTGCAGTGCAATAGAACTTGTTAGAAAAGACGGCAAGAAGCCAGGAAGTGACATCGTTAAGCCAGGAGATAATACTGGAGACAACAGTGGTGATGATTGCAATACCTGCGGTCCATGCGAGGATTGCGCACAGTATAAGCCAGAGCAGTATGCGAAGATTTACGAGAAGGAAAAGGTTATTCTCAAAAACATGCCAGTTCTAAGAAAGTCTGGTAATGAGTATAAGCCTGTCAAGAAGAAGGTTACATTTATCTTCTACAATGCCACAACGCAGACTGTAGAGACTAAGGTGCAGTCGAGCGACGGAGTCCTACCTGATGTTGAGATGGTAAAGGGTCACAACTACATCGTATTTGCTGAGGATGGAGATTTTGAAATGCCTAACGCTTACCTTGTTCTAAACAAGACAGGTGAGAAGCCAGTTCCATCAAAGCAGAATGGAAGAAAAGTAGATGCGTTCTACCTAACTCTAAGACAGATGTACGTAAGCAATCCTGAAGTTGCAAAGCGTGTAGCTTATACACTTCCAGTTTTCGACAAGGATCACAATCCTGTTGATAACGTTAAGATTAAGTTTGTAAGCGAATATGATCAGGTTACTGCTACTGTAAATGATGGAGTTGTTGAATACGCACTAATTGAGGATCAGAACTACATGGTATATGTTGATGATCCAAGGTATACCCTAGACTCTTTCCCAATGACTATGAAGGACAAGTCAGAATGGGGTGCTGCGAAGTATGCGTTCAACCACTTTAGCTGCGGTAGCGTTAATGAACTTATACTAAAGCCTAAGAGCGAAGAGGGTAAGAGCAACACACAGCTTATCGATATTGACAATACAACTGCTGTAACTGGGCTTCATTTTGGAAGAGGCGATTATCTAGTAAGCGTTAGAAAGCTGCCTAAAGAGAGCGTAAAGGGTCTCGAGGGTAAGGACTACGAAGTTATTGATATCGATATGATCAACATGTATCGTACTGAGCTTTCTAAGCTAGTAAGAGGAAACTTCAAGGTTAGCAGACTTGTTCCAGATGGCAAGGATGTAAAGCAGGTTTACTACGTTGATAAGGATGGAAAGCTTGTAAAGGTTCCATTCAAGCAGATTCTCGCATCTGATGGTGGATACATCGTAGCGTTCGATATGTCTTCGATGTCGATGTACAACAATGTAATTGAATACACTGAGCACAAGCCAGCAGAGCCAGAAAAGCCAGTAACACCGGCAGAGCCAGAAAAGCCAGTTAACCCTGTTAACCCAGGAAATAATCAGGGAGATAACAATAATAGCAATACACAACCAAGCGTACCAAATCCAAGCAACAGCGGAGATGTTACAAACAGTGCATCGGAGTACTATGTAGCTAATGGAAATCTCGTTTGGAATAATGAAGACAATGGTCTGCTCATAGTTGTAAAGTCCAAGACTGATGATGAAAAGACATTTGAGAGATTTAGAGGCGTTGAGGTTGATGGCAATGTTGTAGATCCAAGCAACTACGACGTTGTTAAGGGAAGTGCTAGAGTTACACTTCACGCATCGTACCTCAAGTCACTAAAGCCAGGAAAGCACGCTGTAACTGTTCGTTTCAATAACGGTTCTCTAAACTCAGAGTTCACAGTTGCTTCCCACGCTGCTAAGAAGGCTCCAAATGGAAAGATCGTTAAGACTGGTGATTCCATGGGATTTGAGTTTATGTTCGCATTTGTAATTGCAAACCTACTTCTAGGTGTTGTGATTGCTATGAGGAAGAAGTCTGCATAGTGCGCAAGGTGTACTAGGGAACAAAACGTTATCAAATGAGATGGGGTTCTATGCTCCATCTCATTTTTTAAAACTACTTGAAAGAGAGAATATGGGGAATGGAGAAACGCTTATTTAATAATAAGCTGCTAAATATTATTGCGGTTATTATTCTCTGCTTTGCTTTAGCTGTTGGACTTGCAAGCTGCAGCTCGGATAAAGGCAAGAAGGGAAGAGAGAAAAAGAAGACGGAAGTTACAAAGGAAAAGACTGATTCGCAGGAATCGACAGACAGTTCTAGTGCCAATGACGAAAGCGCTAATGAGGCAAATGATAACAGTGATGCCGATAAGAGAGCGAGAGAAAAAGAGCTAGAAAGAAAAAAGGCTAAAGAAAAAGAGCGAGAAAAAGCCAAAGAAGAAAAGGCAAAAAAGAGTAGCGGAGATTCAGGCTCAAGCGGCTCTGCTCACTCAAAGAAAAAGTGGGTACCAGCAGTATATAAGACGGTTACACATCCAGCAGTAACGCGTCAGCAGAAATACATTGACTACTATACTTGCCAATGTGGTGCTACTTTTGGCACGAATGCAGAGTGGCAAGCACATAGACCTAAGCCTTGAAATGGCTTACATACATATGCGGCTCCGCATGTGACGACCAAAACAGTTACCGTCAAAGAGGCATACACCGAGCAGGTGCTTGTCAGCGAAGGTCACTGGGAATAATTTAATACTTTAAATGAAAAATCGTGTATACTATAGGGTAATGTATAAAGAAGGCAGGTCTATAGTATGAAAGATATTCAAAATATAACAATTCGTGAAGCGAAGCGTTCCGACATCTCTAAAGTTGGGCGCATCCTATCCGAGAACTACCATGATACATATGCAAATATATTAGATAAGCGATACCTTAGCTCCGTTAATCCAGAAAGTGCTGCAGCCAGAATGGATGCGTATTTCCTGACACCGGGAAATGAGATGTTTGTAGCTGAACTCGTTTCTGAAAATGAAGAGAACGGTCATGTTGTCGGCTTTGTTGCGGGAACACCGTCACCAGATGTACTCGGGGCGTTTTGGCTAGAGTTTCTACACGTTGAAGCGGCTTACAGAGACCTTGGTATAGGTAGGGCGCTGCTGTTCACTATGGGAGGAAGAGCAGCGGATAGCGGTTACCCACAGATGGTAATCGATGTATTTGCAGGAAATTCCAAGGCAGAAGAGATATATAAGCACTATGGAGCTAAGCAGATTGATGAGTATTATCAAGATATTGAAGGATTTGGCGTTCTCTCGGCACTGCTTAGCTGGGATGATTTATCAGTGTTTAAGGGATAGGAGGAAAGCGTGGATATATTTATCAAATTGATTACATCGGCACAATTTATAAGCAGTGCCGTAATAATCGCGATTGCGATTGCGATGACTATTGTCATCGAGCATGCCCACAAGCTATACGTCAAGAAGACCAATAACTCGATGCAGATGAACGCAATTGTGAAATCGACGTTCAGGATGATTAAGACGGTAACTTGGATAATCACAGTTCTCGCTGTTCTTGAATTCAATAACATCCGTGTTACATCTATTATTGCAGGTGTTGGTGTTGCCGGTGCAATATTTGGTATGGCTATGCAAGATGTCTTTAAGGATGTCCTCATGGGAATGCACATAGTCAATGATAAGGCTTTTAAAGTTGGCGATGTAATCAAACTCGACGATGACGAAGGGATAGTAACGCTATTTACATTGCAGACAACTCAGTATACGAGCATCAACACAGGTGATCATGTTACGGTGTGTAATCGTAACATCAATAAGGTAGGTGTATCCAGTGGAGTCTACGATATCGATATTGGCCTCAGATACGATGAAGATCCTGAGCATGTCAGAGAAATTCTGACCAATTGTGCTAAACAGATAAAGGCAATCAAAGGAATTAAGAATGCTGAGTACTTAGCTATTCAGAATTTTGAGGCGTCATCGGTAACATATAGAATTAGATTCTGGTGCAAGCCAAAGGATAAATGGCCGATGAGAAGGGCTGCGATGGGTGTTCTGCAGAAGTGCATCATAGAGTCGGATATTGCACTTCCTTACAGCCAACTGGATGTTCATGTAATCGATTCGCACAATAAATAAAGCTATCTAACCAATTGCAGATAATAAATAGAATATCTGATTATTTAAAATTTCAAAAGAACCACTTACTACAATGTCTGTAAGTGGTTCTTTTCTTTATGCCTAATTTTGTGGATTTGAGTACGCAACAAAACCTAATTGTGTGTACATGATAAAGTGCAAAAAATAGAGTGGTAATTTCCGTTGAAATTTCAAGGATTACAATGGTAATTAGTGAAATATCACAAAAATGTATTGAAAAATTGTTCAAAAAACAAAATAACGGTGTTATAATACAACATATTATTTTTTAGAAAGTTATATAACCCTTGTGATTAAAGGTTTATAGAGCTGCTGAGCAGCTTTGTAATATAGGCAATGCAGTAAGGGGTTAGGGTGCTTTGCCAACAGATATTTATAGGATGTTATTTTTTTAGACAAACAGAAAGGACTAGAGAAACATGGTATTTTATAATGCGCTATTAGCATTCGTATTGATGGCTATCTGTTATGTCGTTGGTGAGTGGATTTCCTCAGTCACCAAGGCGTGGATACCATCCGTATTCGCATCAGCTATCCTTTATCTATTCGGATATTGGACATTCTTCCCTAAGACAATAGGAACAGATTCAGGACTCGTTCCATTTGCAGCAACAGTTGCTATGATGCTGCTCATTGTACATATCGGTACTATCATCAGTGTTAAGCAGCTACTTGAGCAGTGGAAGACTATCGTTGTATGTCTAGCGGGCCTCGCAGGCATGGTACTATTCAGTTGGTACCTTGCACCGATGTTCATGGACAAGACTTTGATGATAGCGGGTCTACCTCCACTAACTGGTGGAATCGTTGCTGCTACAACTATGCAGATGGCGGCTCATGCAAAAGGCTTAGAGGTCGCTGCAACATTCGCGGTAACTATCTACTGTGTACAAGGATTTGCAGGTTATCCACTTACAGCTGTAATGCTTCATAAGTATGGAAACAAAGAACTTGCAAAGCTAAGAAGCGGTGAAATAGTACTAACCGAGGAGCAGAAGGAAGCTAACAGGCAGATTGGAATTACTGTTGTTAATGACGATTCTAAAGTTAAGAAGCTTCTGCCAAAAGTTCCGGAAAAGTACAATACACCAGTGTTTATGCTCTGTAAACTAGGGCTAATCGCATGGTTCGCATCTCTTGCTGGACAGCTCAAATTTGGTAGCGTAGCTATTTCTCCAGCAATCTGGGCACTAGTATTCGGTGTAATATTCTGTGCGGTAGGATTCCTAGATACAAATATCTTGAACAGAGCAAATTCATACTGGATTAGCATGTTTGCTCTTATGATGATTGTATTCGATGGACTTAAGAATCTAACCCCAGCAATGCTTAAGTCAATCATAGGACCAATGGTTGTGCTCATTCTGATAGGAGTTGTCGGCATGGCTGTATTCTCATTCATCATTTCGAAGGTATTCAAGATGTCGTTCTATCTAGCATTTGCAAATGGTCTAACGGCACTCTATGGATTCCCGGCAGACGCAATCATCTCCGAGTCCACATGTGAGGCTCTATCTGATGATCCGGACGAAGTTAACTACTTGATGAGCAAAATATTCCCATCTATGATCGTTGGTGGTTTTACTACAGTAACTATCACTTCCGTATTCTTAGCTGGAATATTCGCTACACTTCTGTAAGCAAGAAAAGAGTTTGCAGAAACTAATATTTGGGCCGCTGCATGCGGCCTAATGTTATCTCAGGTTGTGAGAACATTAAAAGGCTAGAAAAGGCCTGCCAGAGCAGAAAAAGGTACATAATGAATTTAATCATATAGGGAGGTAATGTCATGGGAATGAAAGAAGTTGCAGAAAAATATTCTGACTATCAGGTTGAGATGAGAAGATGGTTCCATCACAATGCTGAAGTAAGTGAAAAGGAATATGAGACTGCGAAGAGAATTAGAGAAGAGCTCGACAAAATGGGCATTGAGTGGGAGCACTGCGGACTCGAGACTTCGACTTTAGCGACGATTAAAGGTGCGAAACCTGGAAAGACTGTTTTACTAAGGGGAGATATTGACGCCCTTTCGGTAACTGAAGAGACAGGAGTTTCTTTTGCATCAAAAAATACAGGTGTCATGCACGCGTGTGGGCATGATTGTCATATCTCGATGCTTCTTACGGCGGCACATATTTTAAATGACATGAAAGATGAACTTTGTGGAACTGTAAAGCTCGCATGGCAGTCTTCTGAAGAAGTTGCGACTGGTGCGAAGGCTATGGTGGCTGATGGGGCTCTTGATGGCGTAGATGCATGCTTCGCTATGCATGTATGGGGAGCAATTCCAGCAGGTCATGTAAGCTGTGATGCCGGACCAAGAATGGGTGCGGCGAGAATGTTTGAGATTGACGTACAGGGGAATTCTGGGCATGGTGCTCAGCCAGACCAGGCTGTTGATGCCGTTGTAGCAGGAGCTGCAATCGTAGGAAGTTTACAGACTATCGTATCTAGGAAACTAGCGCCTTCTGAGCCAGCGGTAGTTACTGTTGGAACATTTAATGCTGGAGAGCGCTGGAATGTAATCTCGGGTTCAGCAAAGCTCACTGGTACCACTAGATGCTTCAGCTATGATGTCTTTGACAAGCTCCCTAAGTACGTGGAGCAGGTGGCTAAGGATACAGCTAAGGCATATGGATGTACAGCAGAAGTAAGAGATACACTTCTTGTGCCACCTACGGTAAATGATGAGAGTATGGCAGCCCTAGCTAGAGCGGTATCTAAGGATGTAATTGGAGAGGATGCACCTTTGCATGTACCAGCAACTGCTGGTGGAGAAGACTTCGCTTACTTTATGGAAAAGGTTCCTGGCTGCGTGCTGCTACTCGGCATCGCAGATGAGGGGTCTGGGGATTGCTACATTCAGCATCATAGCAAGTTTATGGTACATGAGCCTGCTCTCGTAAAGGGTGCACAGATTTATGCAAAAGTTGCGATGGACTTCAATGCAGGTAGAGAAGTTTAGAATAAGTTAATCATCAAGAAAAAGCACTGCAGCCCGAAGGTAGCAGTGCTTTTTCGTTATATAAATTGGTGCGCCCGAGCGGATTCGAACCGCTGACCATTTCATTCGGAGTGAACTACTCTATCCCCTGAGCTACGGGCGCGCATAATCCGCAGTACTGCGGATTATATCGTACGAATCGATATGCCTCAAATGTCCAAAGACATCTAACACTTAAGCTGCTTCAAAACACTAGAGCAAATCAATCATATTTAACTTATGCTGTTCTGCGCATCGAGTTCCTCAGCATCAGGCATCGACTGCATTGCTTCTAGGACAATTTCAAATAATTCATTGAGCTCGATGCCCATCATATCGGCTCCACGCTTTATTACATCTCTATCGCAGCCTGCTGCAAACTTCTTATCCTTGAATTTTTTCTTAACAGACTTAACATCCATATCCTTACAGCTGCGAGAAGGTCTGAGTAAAGTCGCTGCACCTATGAGTCCTGTGAGCTCATCTGAAGCGAATAGAAATTTTTCCATCTCGTGTTTCGGCTCGACATCCACGCAGATGCCGTAGCCGTGGCTACATACTGCATGAACGAGCTCCTCCGGTGTATTAATCTCAGAGAGCAGCTCGGGCGCTTTCTTGCAATGTTCTTCCGGCCATTTTTCAAAATCTACATCGTGAAGGAGGCCAGCTAGACCCCAGAAATCTGAATCATAGCCCTTCTTTTCGGCGTAATAACGCATTACTCCCTCTACAGTAACAGCGTGGTGGAGATGAAACGGCTCTTCGTTATATTTTTTTAGAAGCTCCCAAGCGGAGTCCCTGTTGAAATTATCTGACAAAATATACCTCCAATCCAAAATCCCTAAATATTAAAATATACTTACCAAGATGTGATAAAGCCAAATACAATCCCCTATTTTATAAGGCTTATACGTTAGCAAATATGTAGAATATTATAGCAGAAAATGATATAATATGCGACAATTGTAGCGTGTGATAACGCACACAATAATTATGCAAAATCACTGAAAATTAAACATGCCAGACGGTATGTACAAGGTGCATGAGCGATGAGTATGCCTAACTATATGATAAGAAAATAGGGGACTAAGATGGGAAATACGTTATATCTGATTAGACACGGAGATACAGAAGGTACGCTAAAGGATATGTTCTACGGCAGTACTGACTTACCGTTAGTTGAGCAAGGTGTGCAGCAGATTAAGGCGCTGCGTGATAAGGGGGCATACCCTAATCCAGATAGTGCTAAACTATATACATCTGGAATGCTCAGAACCGAACAGACATTTAAACTCATATTTGGAAATAGAGATCACGAGATTATCCACGACCTCAGGGAGGTTGGAGTAGGTATCTTTGAGATGAAGACTATGGAGGAAGTGCTCCAACATGATGAAGCTCGTGCATGGCTTGAGGGAAAGAAGGAGTATATGGATTTTCCAGAGGGTGAGACCAACGATGGTTTTATCGAAAGAGTAGCTCGTGGACTCGACGTGCTCAAAGGTGATGTTCAGCATTCGGATGTCGTAGGAGTACTTCATGGCGCCGTTATATTTACATGCATGGAG
>NZ_CALHTQ010000190.1 GCF_938039775.1 uncultured Mogibacterium sp.
TTCTCGTAAACATTTAACACTTCCAAAACCTCGCAGCCTTTTGTATTCGCCTCCAACACTAGGCGGTGATTACTGTCTGTAATGCAGTCTGCGAATTACTAGATAACCTTCATACTTGACAACGTATTTATGTTTTTGCAAACTATATACTGTAGATTAAAAGAGAAAAGAGAAAATATTTATGAGTTTTCTAATCGAAAGACCTTGGCTAGTACCTGCGGCGATGTCAGTTCTGTTCTTCATAAGCCTAGGATTCTTGTTTTACAAGCAGAATAAGCGCAAGAAAGCTTTTAAAACTATAAAGACTATGAAGCACAACAGGGAATTATCTAAAGTGTATCTTAAAATTGATAACGGATATGGCGAATTCAATGATATGTCATTTTCCATTGATGGTGATAATTGGTCATCAGGTGTGTTATTTTCAGACGAGATTTTAACACCGTCTATCTTACTACCACCAGGAGAGTATGAGATAAAGTTCTCTATTAAAGCTCGCTCGGGGATTACGGCATATTACAAAAAGAAGGGACCTTTTTACACTAAGGTAACAGTAAAACCGTCTATTGACACAATGATTGTGTTTGATAATGCTACATTAGCTAGTTGGCAAGAAGATTATAAGGAGTAAAGTTACATGAGTGATTTAAGAATCAATTTTATCGACAACTGGGAAAAGAAGGATGTTAATCTAGAAGAGTTAAGACGTGCACTTGAGGACGGAAAATCATCTGTTTACAACGATGCAAGCCTTAAAAAGGTATCAGCTAAATGGAAGAAGTTCAAGGAGAGAGGAGTCTCGAATCTATATCTTCTTAAGGAACTAGATGATGATGGAGTTGCTTGTGCCATGTACGCATATTCGATTACTGATGGTGTAATCGATGATGAGACCCTCGAGAGACTAAGAGAAATATGTGCTCAGGATCTTTCATCTGGAGAAATGAGAGCTGATGGTTCATTCTCTAAGCCAAATGAATGGTGGGATACAAATCCTGGTCGCTCAATTAAAGCTGTTGAATCGGGTTCTGCAGACAGTCTACATCAGTATCTAGATGCTGATCTTTATCCAAAGGGAATCGTGCTAAGCTCGAGAAGCATTAAGTCGAAGCATGCAGGTGAGTTAGCTTGTTCAGCTATCGCATGGGGCGTAAGTACATCGATATTTAAGAAGGGTGCATACATGAGCGTTCTAATCCATAACGATGCACTATAAATATTGATTTTAGGGTTTATTAGTTTTAAGTAAATAAGGTAGATGTGGTCAACATCTACCTTTTACTTTTATAAATTTACAGTTTTGTTATATACATATGATTATTGATGAAAGCCTATGTGAGTATTTGATACATGTAATAAATGAATACAGTTAGACCGGAAATAGTGACAATAAAAAGCAGTGCTAACCAAATTAGAAGAATGATTTTAGGTCTATCATCAGGGTTTCTCCAACGTGGTTTTCCTTCAATGTAAATACCCTTAATAATATTAAAAATGCACTTCCTAATGAAATTGATGCCGTTCCTAATACGATGAATGTTATTAGACAGATAACAGTTAAAAATAAAATACCACAAAAGAAAAACAAAACTATAATACTCATTAATTCCCTCCACACATCTTATGAATAGATGATTAATATTTATTGTACATTTATGTTGATTAACTGTCTACACCAGCGCCTGCTCCAGCGTGCCTTTACCCTGCGCACATGTAACTCTGCCGTACGCACCATTTATAACTGTAAAGCATGGCTTTACATGGCCGATATCAGCATTCCAAATGAATGGAATATCCGGAATAGCTTGACGTAGCTGTGTTATATATTCCTCGTCTGATTTGTCTCCGAACATAGTTCTCCCAAACACTATCGCTTTGGTGCCTTTAAAGTAACCGCAGTATCTCATCTGCATCATGGTTAGATAGAGGTCAAATGAAGTCATTGCAAAATTATCTAAAAACCATATCTTGCGAGGATATTTCTTTACAAAAGATTTCGTTCCGTCAAAAGGTGTTCCAATCAGCTTTGCAATACAATCTATGCAGCCTCCAATAAGGCGCCCTTCGACTATTAGTTTTGGCGAATCAGAAGGGGACGATTTATCTATTATCTCATCTACACCTGGAATCGATAGTTGCCAATTGACATCTCCATCTAGAATTACATCCTGAATGCTAAAGTCTGTATTAGAATCATACTTATCAAAGGAATACTGCTTTATAGTATTGCCACGCATAAGTTCAAACGAATTTTTCTGGAATTCATGAAGAGTATCCCAGTCAAAGCTGCCAGCATTAAAACCATACATTGTAGCAATATCGAGCTTAGTTGTGACATAGTACATGATATTAGTTGGATCACTTGCTCCTGCAATCCACTTAGGATAGTTTACGAGTGTCTCTATATCTAAGTAGGGAAGCATCTCGATATTGTAATCACCACCAGCAGCAGAAACTATCATTTCAACATCGGGGTTGTTAACTAGTAAATTGAATTCTTCACCACGAGTTATTACATCGGCAGACCTTATGTTGTCATTTCTCACACTAGCGGTTTCTATTATATCAAAACCAGCTGATTTCAAGGCTGCTAATGATTTGTCAAACAATTCAATTTTGCGACCGACTCCCGCGCTCGGTGCACATATGCCGAGGGAAGAGCCTTGCTCAGGAAATTTAGGATATATCATAAAGTTCTCCCTTAATTAGAATGCACCTTGTAGGCCGCTGCTGTAGAGCTTGCCGCAAGTAACGTACATCGAGAAAGTTGAGCGTAACAACGTTATGCCGAGCGAATTTGCAAGGGCAATAAGAGATGGCTCTGGTTCGTAAATTCCAATCAGTATAACACACTGAACGCCTTTCATTTCAGCAGTTTTAAGAATTTGCGGATTGTATACTGCAGTAATAAGTATGGACTTATCACTCGCGTATGTTACGATGTGACTTATTACATCAGATGAAAATGCATTAACTAGCTCGAGATTCAAATCAGGATTCTTGGTAAGAATTTTTCCTTCTATGATGGAATTAATTTCAAGTAAAGTCATTTTGTCCTCCCTAGTCAATACTTGATTTATGTTCATATAGTTATATTATACGTTACACATTTATCAAATGCGAGTGGATTTAAGGAAAAAACCAGCGATATTTTGTGTGAAAGATGCATGAAAATGCGTATTTCTACCATATAGTCAGAATCATAACTATCATTGCAATAGATAAAATTTATTTATATAATTAATTAAACATATGATTTAA
>NZ_CALHTQ010000191.1 GCF_938039775.1 uncultured Mogibacterium sp.
AAGGAAGTGCTCTACCAACTGAGCTACAACAGCGCGTATACAAGAATAGTACACGAAATAATACAGACTGTCAATAAACGATAAGCCACCACCACGCAAGGATGGTGGCTTTACATTTTAAGTGATTTTTGCGACTTACTTCGCAGGTGTTGTATAAGGCTCTACACCCTTGCAGATACGTATTCTGTCAATTGCCGCAGCCTTAATTTCTCCAAAGTTCTGAAGCTTCTCTTCGCCTTTTAGAACTCTTAGAGCGCCGCTTGCTAGAGCCTCCATCTCGAACTCTCCTGGCATCATCTCAACTGGTGCAATCCAGCTTACCATTCCCTCGATGATGTCTGTGAGGAACTTGGAGTAAGCAACTCCACCTGTGAGGATGATTCTGTCTACCTTTCCTGCTACTGGAGCGGATAGCTTAGCTATGTCCTTAGCGATTCCATATGCCATTGCCTCGTATACGACCTTCGCATACTCGTTTCCTGCGTCAATCATCTTCTCTACCTCGATAGCATCTGTTGTGCCGAGGTGAGCCTTGAGTCCGCCTGCACCGTGGAATTTCTTCATCACAGTCTTCGCATCATTACCTGATGTGAAACAGTAATTTACGAGGTCCTTACAGCTTACGGAACCACCGCGTTCTGGCGAAAAGTTTCCTTCATCATCGTTAACACAATCGATATTTACACCGTTGTGGTAGAGTCGGATAGAACTTCCCCCGCCCATATGAGCAACTATGAATGTGCACTCGTCAAAAGGCTTCTTAAGCACTTCGTCTGCACACTTAATAGCCATAGCTCTTGTGTTTAGAGTGTGTCCTACTGTGTAACGAGGAATCTCCGGAACGCCGGAAACTCTTGCTACTGCCTGCATCTCATCTGTTCCGATAGCATCGTAGATGCACGCAGGGATACCGAATTCTTTTTTGAGATCAAACGCAATCATGCTGCCGAGTAGTGAAGCATGCTTCGCTGTATCCTCTGGTCTCGTCAGGTAATCGATCATCTCCTGGTCGATTCCAATAGCGCCGTGTGGGCAGGCAATAATATTTCCACCTCTCGAGCATACCGCTGTGAGTGTTTTAACGCCGATGCCGTTGCTCTCAAGAGCCTCTCTCACCTTCTCATTGCGGAAGCTAAACTGCTCGAGCACATCGTCAAACTGAGCCATCTCCTCCTGCGTATGTCTGATGGTTTCCTTGAAAACCTCCTGAGCGTCATCGTATACAGCAATCTTACTTGATGTAGATCCTAGATTAAGTACAAGAATTCTTTCCTTACTCATTTTTCCAGTTTCCCTTTCTGAATAAATTATACATACATTACCTTAGTGTCTAAAAAGTAGTATATCACACTAACTAGCTTCAATGTCAGCATTGAGCTAAACGTTTTTTGCATATTAGCCATGCACAATCTACATTGTTTATTCACATAACTGCAACGTATTGCGTAGCGTCACGAACACTAAGAAAAAGGCAGATAGGCTGCAAATGAGGTTCGCCCCACACAGCCTACTGCCCGAATTTATATCTTTATTCTTCGCCTCTGAAGTACGAAACAGCTGACTCAAATAGTCCTAGTTCGAACTCTCCTGGCACGTTCTTGTAAAGACCTTCTCCAATTCTCTCGGAGTGTCCCATCTTGCCGAGGATTCTTCCATCTGGCGAGAGGATTCCCTCGATGGCCATCGATGAGCCGTTAGGATTGAACTGAATATCCATGGTTGGATTTCCTTCAAAATCAACATACTGCGTTAGAATCTGGCCGTTCTCGAGCATAGTGTCGATATCGTTGCTGCTAGCAACAAATCTTCCTTCACCGTGTGAAATTGGCACGGTCAGAACCTGTCCTACACTTGCCTTCCTCAGCCATGGCGACCTAGTAGAGCAAAGCTTAGTCCTTACGAGCTTCGACTGATGTCTACCGATGTTGTTGAATGTCAGCGTTGGGCTGTTCTCCTCCTGCACACCGATTTCACCATATGGGAGAAGACCTAGCTTGATAAGTGCCTGGAATCCATTACAAATTCCTGCAACCAGACCATCTCTCTCATTGAGCAACTTCATAAGTTCAACAGAGATAGCTTCATTTCTAAGGAAAGAGGTGATGAACTTACCTGATCCATCTGGCTCATCGGCACCTGAGAAACCTCCTGGGATGAAGAGTACATTTGCCTTAGAAAGCGCTGCTGCAAACTCCTTAACCGAACGCTTCAGGTGGTCTGCTGTGAGATTGTTTACTACGAAAATCTCAGCCTCTCCACCAGCCTTAGAAACCGCTCTAGCTGTATCGTATTCACAGTTAGTGCCTGGAAATACAGGAATCAAGAATCTTGGCTTCTCCACTGCTTTGCTTGGTTCTGCATCGCTCCTAGTTCTGTATATCATCTCTGGGATTCTTTCCTCTGAAGTCTTGATATTGCAGCTGTATACAGGTTCAAGCTTGCCCTCATAGAGAGCATTTAGTGCGAGAAGTCTTACACGACCTTTCTTGCTGCCGATTGATTCACGAGAAACCGTCTTGCCCAGAAGCTTCATGCCTGTAGTCAAATCTATGTTCTTGCTAGTTTCGATGATAAAGCTGCCGTATGCGTAGCCGAACATCTCTCTCATGGAGACACCCTCATCAAACTCGAATCCGACGTTGTTACCGATCGCCATCTTGAATACTGCCTCTGCAGGTCCGCCAAATCCAGGTGTGTAGCAAGCTGCAACTAGTCCATTATCGACGAGCTTTCTCACTAGCTTGAAGTTCTTGATTAGAGATTCAGCAGTTGGAAGCCCATCCTCACCAAGCTCTGGTCTTAGCCACACAACTTCGTGACCTCTGCTCTTGAACTCTGGCGAAACCACTTTGCTTAGTTCATCTGTAGTTACTGCAAAAGAAATCAGAGTTGGTGGAACGTGAATATCTTCAAAGGTTCCGCTCATAGAATCCTTACCACCGATTGCTCCGATGCCAAGCTCCATCTGTGCTCTGAACGCACCGAGAACTGCACTGAATGCCTTGCCCCAAGACTTGTCGTTATCACCGAGCTTCTCGAAGTATTCCTGAAGACTCAGGTAGATACGCTCATAGCTCGCACCGGTTGCGATTAGCTTAGCAACACTCTCCACAATCGCTAGGTATGCTCCGTGGTAAGGGCTCTGCTCTAAGATATAAGGGTTAAACCCATATGACATCATAGACACCGTGCTGCATTCGCCTTCGAGCATTGGAATCTTGTGAACCATCGCCTGAATTGGTGTTCTCTGCTTGATTCCGCCAAAAGGCATCAGTACTGTGTTTCCACCGATTGTCGAGTCAAAACGCTCTGAAAGACCTCTCTTCGAGCAGACATTGAGGTCAGATACGAGCTCCTTCATGCCTTTCTCAAAATCTCTAGGTATTTCTTTATCGAATCTACGAGCACCCTCAACTACGACATCGGCTTCTTTCTCCGCACCGTTAGTGTCCAGGAATTCTCTGGAAATATTTACAATCTGCTGGCCTCTGAAGTTCATCGTGAGGTAAGCCTTTTCTGTAACAGTAGCTACTGTTGTCGCCTCGAGATTCTCGCTCTCCGCGAGCTTCTTGAATTTATCTGCATCGGATGCTGCAACTACAACAGCCATTCTCTCCTGAGACTCACTGATTGCGAGTTCAGTTCCGTCCAGCCCATCGTACTTCTTAGGTACGTTGTCTAGAGTTACCTCGAGTCCATCTGCTAGTTCGCCAATAGCAACCGAAACTCCGCCTGCACCGAAATCGTTGCAACGCTTAATTAAAGTAGTTGCTTCAGGATTTCTGAACAGCCTCTGAATCTTTCTCTCCTCAGGAGCGTTGCCCTTCTGAACCTCCGCCCCGCATGACTCTAACGATTCCATACTGTGAGACTTGGACGAACCTGTAGCTCCACCGATTCCGTCTCTACCAGTTCTGCCGCCCAGCAGGATGATAACGTCGCCTGCTTCTGGTCTCTCTCTCCTGATATTCTCTGCTGGAGCAGCCGCAACCACTGCACCAACTTCCATTCTCTTTGCCACATATCCTTCGTGATACACCTCATCTACGAGCCCAGTCGTGAGTCCAATCTGGTTTCCGTATGAGCTGTATCCTGAGGCAGCAGTTGTCGTAATCTTCTTTTGCGAGAGCTTCCCTGGCCTCGTCTCTGACTCAGGTGTGAGCGGATTTCCCGCGCCCGTTACACGCATTGCTGCATATACGTAGCTTCTGCCCGACAGTGGGTCTCTAATAGCTCCACCGATACAAGTTGCAGCTCCTCCAAACGGCTCAATCTCTGTAGGGTGATTGTGTGTCTCGTTCTTGAAGAGTAGTACCCAATCCTGCTCTTCACCATCGATATTCGCCTTAAAATCAACTGTGCATGCGTTGATTTCTTCCGACTCTACGAGATCTACCATCTTACCGCTTTCCTTTAGTGCCTTAACTGCGATAGTCGCAACATTCATAAGGCTAATCGGCTTGTGAACTCCAAGCTGCTTGCGAAGCTCCTGATACTCGCTAAACGTCTTGTTGATAGTTTCGTCCTTGAACACAACTCCTCTGATAGTCGTGTTGAAAGTCGTGTGACGGCAGTGGTCGGACCAATACGTATCGATAACTTTAATCTCAGCGATGCTTGGATCTCTGCCCTCTTCTTTGAAATAATCACGACACATCTTGAGATCCTCGATATCCATCGCAAGTGAATTCGCTGCAAGATAAGTTTCAAGGTCTGCATCTGTGTAATTTATAAAGTTCTTGATCGTCGCAACTGGTGCGGGATCAGGATACTTTGCCTTTAGCGTAGCAGGAACACCCAGTGATGCCTCACGCGATTCAACAGGGTTTATCAGATATTCCTTTATCTTCTCAAGCTCCTCGTTGGATAGCTCTCCCTCCAGGATATAGATTACTGCTGACTTTACTGTCGGCTTCTCATCTGGAGCGATAAACTGGAGGCACTCCTCTGCCGAGCTCGCTCTCTGGTCGAATTGACCAGGTAGATATTCTACAGCAATCACTACCTGCTTACGGAAGTCCATATCCGTGCAGCTAGTATCAGTTGGCGGTTCTGAGAAAATCGTTC
>NZ_CALHTQ010000192.1 GCF_938039775.1 uncultured Mogibacterium sp.
TTTGAAGGAGTGGCCTCAACTGCAAATCCCCGTGGAATCAAGCGGTTTCTTGCGTATCCATCACTTACCTTAACAACGTCACCAGCTTTACCTGTTCCCTTAACGTCTTTCTTTAATATAATCTGCATAATGCCCTCCTTTTCGTCTGTGCAATATCCTCTTGCTATTATTTTACTAATTCCAACCATGGGAATTCTTGTTATTCTTGTAAATCCTTTTTTACTTTACTGACACACTAGGGCTCCTTCAAAATGCTCTTCGCCTATTCAGAGACTTCCGATCCTTCGGTACCTAGTCCTGTCCGTAGATGTCCGACTCTTCGCTATCCGTACCTAGATATTCTGGAACTATTTTCTTTAGCTCAGCAATTACTTCTTCTGGTTCCATATCAGTCTGTGCGCCTGCTGAATTTAGGTGCCCACCACCATTAAACCTCTCCATGATTACCTGCACATTAACCTCTCCCAGAGATCTCGCACTTATTACAGTCTTGCCCTTATCATTCTTACCAGCTGCAAAAGCTGCCTTAACGCCTTTTACCATCAATAGTTCGTCAGCGACCTGTGCATTAATAATCTGAGCATCTGTTGAGTAACCCTGTGAAATAGAAAGAGCTACACCTTCTTCCATGTACTCAGCATTTGCAACTGCTTCTGCCCTCATCTGGAATGATGTTACCTCAGACTGGAAGAATCTTTTAACTTCTGTTGTATCAGCACCTACACGTCTTAGCCACGCTGATGCTTCGAAAGTTCTAACACCAGTCTTGATCGAATATCTATTAGTATCTACCGTGATTCCAGCAAGCAGTGCTTCTGCCTCAAACTTATTGACGATCTTCTTGTTGGAAGTGTACTGGATAATCTCCGTCATCAACTCACTTGCTGAAGATGCATATGACTCAACATATGACAATATCGCATTATCTATCGCATCGTCGGACAACCTGTGGTGGTCGATAACGACAATTTTGTCGGCTTTTTCAAGGAGTTCAGGACATTCAACCATGTTTGGTCTATGCGTGTCTACTACGATTACGAGCGTTTTTTCTTCACATAGCTCAAGCGCCTTCTCCCTGTTTACTATCTCGTAGTCATCAGTTTCAACCGCCTGCTTGTAAATTGCCTGTAGCGCCTCGTTGTACTCCTCGATTACAATCGCAACGTCTTTTTCCATGAACTTTGCAATCTTATACGCGCCTATTCCCGAACCAAAGCAGTCCATGTCTGGCCAGCGATGTCCCATTACGATCACGTTGGAACTCTCTCTTACCAGCTGTTTAAGCGCATGAGCGATGATTCGCGACTTTCCTTTATTGTTCTTCTCCATCGACTGGAGTTTTCCACCGTAATAATGAGTTCTATCACCATTCTTTACTACAGCCTGGTCTCCACCTCGTCCCATCGCTAAATCGAGTGCTGCTTCTGCAAGCTCTGTAGCTTCTTGAAGGTTCTTAACTCCCATACCAACGCCGATGCTAAGGCTGACTGGAAAGTCGTCCTTGGTCTGAATAGCTCTTATTGTATCCAAGATAGAGAATCTTCCTTCAATTAGGTTATCAACATCTCGTCTGTAAAGTGTTGCTAAATATGTGTCTTCACTAATGCTTTCAATTGCAGCATTGTTGGATTCTGCCCACTTGCTCAAAATCTTGTCCACCTCAGCCGGCACGGTCATTTTGCTGTCCGAAGGCGAGTTTGAAATCAGCTCATCATAGTTGTCGAGACTGATATACATCTGGCACACATGCTCGTCTCTGTAGTTAGTGCGGAGATACTCACGCTCTGTTACATTGTTGAAAAACACTGTGATTATCCCGTCTTCTCTCTCTCCACGGCCTGTTTTTAACACAAACACTTGCTCATTGCGCTTAATCCTAACTTCCTCGCCAGCTTCGTTCGCTTCTTCGAGATCTTCAATTTTATTGCCTGTTAACGCAAAGAAATTTCCATCAACTATGTCATCATATGCAAACACATTTTTTATAAGTGAATTTGCGTATACTACGTTTCCTTCTCTATTGACCATACACGCCGGTACCGGCAAACACTCTAGGAATTCTGCGCCGGCTATGTTTCCTGCGTTTCTGTTCATAAATTTCTACTCCTAACTTTGGCTACTCTATACCTCTAAGCATATCTATCAACCTATTTAGCTCGTCCATGCTGTAATACTCGATTTCAATTTTTCCAGTTGACGTCTTGCCATTTATGTTGACTTTAGTGCCAAATATCTTTCTTAATTCATCCTCTACCACCGCAATTTCAGCGTTGATAGCAGGCTTTCTCTTCTTGCGCTCTGGTCGCGCATCGTCCTTTATCTTTTCAGTAAGACGCTCTGCGGCTCTTACTGATAATCCATTTCTAATAATCTTGTCGCATACTTCAAGCTGCTTCTTCTCGTCTTTGATTGTGATTATCGTTCTACCATGTGCAGCAGAAATTCTTCCTTCGATAATCATGTTCTGTATTTTATCTGGTAGCTTGAGTAATCTCAGTGAGTTAGCAATGTATGCCCTACTCTTTCCGAGTGCGTTTGAAACCTGCTCTTGCGTGAATTCAAATCTCTTAATCATCTCGTGTAGTCCGAGCGCTTCTTCTATAGGGTCGAGATTTTCTCGCTGCATGTTTTCTATGATTGCAACAATCATATTCTGTTTCTCGTCAAAGTTTCTAATAATACAAGGAACTTTCTTGAGTTCAGCGATTCTAGCTGCGCGCCAGCGTCTCTCACCAGCTACGAGTTCATAGCCATTTGTTGCCTTTCTGATGATTAGTGGTTGAATAACTCCGTTCTCCTTAATGGAGTTAGCAAGATCCTTAAGCTTCTCTTCGTTAAAAGTCTTTCGGGGCTGGTCCTTGTTAGGTTTAATATCATTGATATCGATATATAGAACTCTATCCTCATCATCTGACTCAGTCTGATTTGAAACTATCTGTGTTTCTGATTTCTTACCTATTGCATCCTCTAGAGTTTTATCTGCAGAAGCTTTGCTTGCCTTAATAGGCTGTGTGACTTTACTGTGCTCAGATTTCTTTTCCTTCGCACTGCTTACATTCTCTTGTGCTTTACCTCTGTGTTTGCTCCCCTTAGTGTGTCCTACAGCAAACCTTTCTCTGGCTTTATCTCCAGTTACATCATCTATCATATCAAGTAGCTTGTCATCACTGTTTTCGTCTTCATTTTGTTCCGCTTCTTCTTCGAACAGAGGAGCAGCATCTGCGAAGAGTGCATCAAGCCCTCTTCCTAGACCACCTTTTCTTTTAGCCATTTTTCTTTTTTCTCCTCTTTTCTCTATCTAGGAACTCTAATGCAAATTTGTTATAAGCTTTTGCGCCTGCAGATGATGGATCATACTTAACGATTGGCATTCCATAACTTGGTGCTTCTGCCAATCTTACGTTTCTTGGAATTACGGTAGAGAATACATATTTCCCAAAGTATTTCTTTACCTCCTGCACTACCTGTATCGCAAGGTTTGTTCTTCCATCAAACATGCTAAGAATTACACCTTCAATCTGAAGGTCAGGGTTCATATTTTTCTTAACTAACTCAACAGTACTCATTAGCTGGCTAACTCCTTCTAGCGCGTAAAACTCGCACTGAATAGGTATTAGCACGCTGTCAACTGCTGTGAGTGAGTTGATTGTCAATAGCCCAAGTGATGGAGGGCAGTCTATGAATATGTAATCATATTCTCCTCTTACCTGCTCAATCGCCTTCTTGAGTCTTCTTTCTCTTCCCTCAATATTTACTAGTTCAATTTCAGCCCCAGCTAAATCTACACTCGCAGGAATAATATCCAGGTTCGCTGTCTTCGTTTGAAGTATAGCTTTATGGACGTCATAATCTTTATTAACTAGTACATCATATAGAGTATCCGTTAATTTTCTCTTTTTTATTCCTATTCCGCTAGTGGTGTTGCCCTGTGGGTCAATATCTATTACTAACACCTTCTTGCCTTGTACGGCGAGGCAGGCACTTAGGTTTATGTTGGTAGTTGTTTTACCAACTCCACCCTTTTGATTAAATATTGCTATTGCCTTTCCCATATAAGTCTCCTTTTCGAGATTTCACTATTGTAATTATATATTATTACAGCTCTCCTATCTATATTTACGACCTATTTCTTATTATATTTGCGTGAGTTTTTAGTGAAGTTTTTACTCAATGTTTCACGTGAAACAATATGTAGTGGGTAGCAAAAATGTTTCACGTGAAACATTTCGCTTTCCCACTACACCGTTGCAAAAAATTATATTGTATGATTCAGTAATATTAACGAATTGGAGTCTTTTTAGCGACACCCGGCTTGCGAGGAAACCGTTTAGGGGTATCATTAATCTTTTTTATGAAAATAAGTCTATGCCCAGATATAGCGTTTGTTTGTTTTGACGGATTCTCTATCTTATCAATCTTTCCTCCAAGCACCTTAACAGCCGTTTCTGCAGCAGCTATTTCATCTTCTGCTCCTTCTCCCTTATAAGGAATAAAGAAGCCGCCTTTCTTAACAAGAGGAAGGCACCACTCAGATAACACATCCAGGGATGCGACGGCTCTCGAAACACAAGCATCTGCCTTTTCTCTATATTTTATATCGTGACCCATATCTTCAGCTCTAACATGTAGAAGCTCAATATTATTTATTCCGAGTTCTTCAGCAGCCTGCTTTATAACTTTCAATCTCTTGTTAAGCGAATCGGCAAGAATAAATTTTTTATCAGGATTAGTAATGGCAAGAGGGATACCTGGGAACCCTCCTCCAGTACCCATATCTACGATTGTTTTAGCCTTCTGAAATTCTTCGTAATCATTGCAAGCTAATGAGTCTACAATATGTTTCTCTAGGAATTCATTCTCTTCTCTAACAGCTGTGAGATTTATATTCTTGTTGATTTCAAGAATTCTCTGCATATAACTGATCATCTTTCCAGTCATATCAACACCATATTTGCTATTGAGTTCGGAGATTATTCTATCCTTCATACTCTTTCCTCTCACTACGTTCAATACTTCTTCTCTCCTTTTCAAGATAGATTAGAAGCACATTAATATCCGCTGGTGATACGCCACTGATTCTACTTGCCTGTCCAATACTGATAGGGCTTATCTCAGTAAGTTTCTGTCTTGCTTCAAGTCTTAACCCGTTAATTTCATTGTAGTTAATATCTTCTGTAAGCCTTTTGTTTTCAAGCTTCTTCATCTTTTCCACTTGTGCAAGTTGCTTATCAATATATCCAGCATATTTAATTCTGACTTCAACCTCATACCTTTCAGCACGATTAAGTTCCGGTCTAGTTTCATCATCTATTTCTTGTAATGCTTCATAAGATATCTCAGGTCTTCTAAGCAAATCATAGAATGTAATATTATTATTCGTTGCCTCGTGGCTGCCTTGAGATACTAGAAACTCATTAAGTATACTAAATTCTGCATACTTGTTTTTTAGTCTTTCGATTTCTCTATCTACGAGTTTTTTCTTTGCAACAAACTTTGAATATCTTTCCTCGGATACTAGTCCGTACTCATATCCTATTTCTGTTAAACGTCGATCTGCATTATCTTGTCTCAAAATAAGTCTAAATTCTGCTCTAGACGTCATTATTCTATAAGGCTCCATAGTACCTTTCGTCACTAAATCGTCGATTAGAACGCCAATATAAGCCTCGTTTCTTCCGAGCACTAGAGGATTTTCACCATTAATCTTGCGAGCAGCGTTAATTCCAGCTATAAGACCTTGTGCAGCTGCTTCTTCATATCCAGAGCTTCCATTAAACTGTCCAGCACAGAACATATTATCTATAAGCTTGCTCTCAAGGCTAGGCTTCAGAGTTGTTGGATCAACACAATCATATTCGATAGCATATGCGGGTCTAACGATCTCTGCTTCTTCAAGTCCTGGAATTGTACGATAGAATTTTTCCTGTACATCCTCAGGTAAACTTGATGACATACCCTGAATATACATCTCATCAGTATCAAGACCTTCTGGCTCAACGAAAAGTTGATGCCTATCTCTATCTTTAAATCTCGAAACCTTATCTTCAATAGAAGGACAGTATCTCGGACCGACGCCCACAATGTTGCCGGAATACATCGCCGAACGCTCTATATTTTCAAGGATAATCCTGTGTGTTTCGCTATTAGTATAAGAAAGCCAGCATGAAATCTGATTTCGACCGAGATTGTTTCCCTCATTCATAAATGAAAAAGGAATAATCTCATCATCCCCTTCTTGCTGCTTCATCTTGTCATAATCTAGCGTCGAAGCGAGCATCCGCGCAGGAGTACCTGTCTTGAATCTACGCATTGGAAGACCGTACTCATGTAGTTTCTCTGCCAGTTCCATAGACGGAGCCAATCCGCTAGGACCGCTGTAATAAGCACTTTCACCTATAAATATCTTTCCAGCTAGGAATGTACCTGTACACATGATTATAGCTTTGGCCATGTAAATAGAGTTAGTTCTCGTCAAAACCCCACATACTACACCTTCTTCGATGATAAGATCAACAACCTCCGCCTGCTTGAGACTGAGTCTTTCCTCATTCTCGATAGTCTTCTTCATCTCCAGGTGGTATCTCGTCTTATCCGCCTGTGCACGAAGTGAATGGACTGCTGGACCCTTTGAGGTGTTGAGCATCTTGCTCTGAATAAAAGTCCTGTCAATATTGAGTCCCATCTCTCCACCGAGAGCATCAATCTCGCAGACCAGATGACCTTTACCAGTTCCACCAATAGATGGATTACAAGGCATCATTGCGACAGACTCTAGATTCATCGATAGAAGCAAAGTCTCGCAGCCAATTCTTGCAGCCGCAAGTCCAGCTTCACAGCCAGCATGACCAGCACCAACAACTACTACATCGTATTCGCCCATCATACTATATTTATTTGAATTCTTGATTTCTTGCAAATTCATAATTATTTTCCTAAACAAAACTTAGAGAAGATCGTATCTAAAATTTCTTCACTCGCGGTTTCTCCGATTATTTCTCCTAAAATCTGAAATGCATCATTTGATTCAATCTCAGCAATTTCAAGTGGTTCGTGCATATTTAAAAGTTCTATACTACGTCCTAGTGATTCATTTGCTCTAACAAGAGCATCCTTATGTCTTTCATTTGTGACTATGTTGCCATCATCACTTCTAATCATTCCCGCTTTAAAAATATCCTCTATCGCATCCCTCACTTTACCGATTCCATCGATAGTCTTTACAGTTGTATAAACTGTACTATTGCAATTAAGTATTCTATTGATATACTCAATTTCACTATCGGGTATGGATAATCCAAGGTCTTCTTTATTAATTACAAGAAGCACTTGTTTTCCCTTTATATGTCTGGCAATCTCTACATCTTCATCATCTAGATTACCACTTCCATCTATAACCATAATCACGAGGTCAGCGATATTAATCTCATTCTTTGATCTTTCGATGCCAATCTGCTCTATGACATCATCGGTGTCTCTAATTCCGGCAGTATCTACGATTACAATAGGAAATCCACCAATAGTAGCACTCTCTTCAATCGTATCCCTAGTCGTTCCCGGAATATTAGTAACAATAGCTCTATCTTCGCCGAGAAGACCGTTCATAAGAGATGATTTTCCGACGTTAGTGCGGCCAACGAGCGCCAACTTAATTCCTTCTCTAGCAAGCTTTCCAAATTCAGCAGATTTAATTAAGATAATAAGCTTTTCCTGCAGCTTCGTAAGCTCAGCAATGAATTCATCATAGGCAACTTGTTCTATATCTTCATCAGGAAAGTCTATATTAACATTCATTTGAGCCAATACATTTAATATATTACTGCGAATATCAATAATTTCCTGACCCAGACTGCCGTTAAGTTGGTCAGATGCAATGCTAAGCGGTTTCTCACTTCTAGATTTAATCAAATCAATTACTGCCTCAGCCTGTGAAAGGTCTAGCCTACCATTTAAAAAGGCGTTTTTTGTAAATTCTCCAGGATCTGCAAGTCTTGCTCCAGCAGCAATTATGCTTCTTAGAATAAGCTTAAGAGAAACATTACTTCCATGCGCCTGAAACTCGACTACATCGTCACCAGTAAATGTATGTGGTGATTTCATATATATTACAACCATGTCATCAATTACAGTTCCAGTCTTATCAATAGCGTGACCATAGTAAACGTGACGAGGCACTACATCATCAGGACATTCACGATATACACTTTTCATTATATGAAGTGAATTCGGCCCACTAACACGAACTATACCCACTCCTCCTTCTCCTAGAGGAGTCGCAATTGCAGCAATTGTATCTGCCATAATTTCTCCTATTTGACGAAAAGAGCCCATCAAAGATGGGCTCTCAGTGTTATTTCTTCTCGATTATAACTCTTCTATAAGGGTCTTTACCCTCACTCCTAGTTGTTACACTTGGATGATTTTGAAGTGTTGAGTGAATAACCTTACGTTCGTAAGGATTCATTGGTTCAAGAGTAATCTTTCTCTCGGAACGCTCAACCTTACCAGCTAGTCTATTAGCAAGACTTATTAGGGTCTGCTCTCTCTTAGCTCTGTAGTTCTCAGCGTCCATAACAACTCTGGTGTATCCGCCATTTTCCTTGTTAACAACAAGGCTAGCTAGATACTGAACAGCATCGAGTGTCTGTCCTCTCTTGCCGATGATTGTACCAGTGTCTGCACCAGTCACATTCACGTAGATAAGATCCTTTCCTTCCTTAACTTCGAAATCGAGGTCAATGCCCATCTCTTTGGTGATTTCTTTTAGGAAAGCTTCTACTGGATGATCTTGTACTGGTGTGAGCTTATCAACATCAAGAAGCAGAGTTGGTTCAAAATTACCATTATCTCTCTTGCTTCTCTCTCTGTTCTTCTTAGGTCTAGAAGATTTCTTCTTCTCTCCCTGTCTTGCACGCTCGCTCGCACGAGCATCCTCAAGCTCTTCCTCTTCATACTTATCGTAATCTTTTCTGATCTCATCCGGAACAACAATAGTGTTATTCTCAGGAAGACCCGCGAGGATTCTGTCTATATCATCGAAAGTTGCTTTTTCTCTATGTGCTTTATCAGCACCATCATTCTTGGGAGTAACTCTCACTTTAGCAAGTTTAGATCCTATACCGAGGAATCCTTTGCTTGATTCCTCAAGGATTTCAACGTTGACTTCATCTCTGGTGAGTTTGAGTTCCTGAAGCGCAAGCTCTACGGCTGTGTCGACATCAACTCCCCATTTTTCTGAAGCTTTCATCATTATCCTTTCATCCTTGCTTTCTTCATCTTCTCAAGCTGTTTCTCAGCACGTCTTCTCTTATCTTCAAGTTCCTGCTCTTCCTTGAGCTTTGTACGGAACTTATTCATTCTGATGTTCAAGAAAATCTGAATGAACTGTCCACCTGCCCAATATATAGCAAGTCCAGCTGGGTAAGCTCTAGCAAGCCATAAGATGCTGAGTGGGAAAAAATACTTCATTATCATGTTCATTGATTTTCCCTGGCCACCCATCATTTCATTTTGACCTGTAAGCTGCTGTGTCATCGCAAAAGAGATGTATGTTGAGACAGCTGCAGCGATTGGAAGAATCCAAAGGTCAGGCTGTCCGAGGTCTTTAATCCATAGGAACGACTGATGAACAGCGAAAATCATATTCTCATCAGCAATATACCTCATAGGATTTCTGAGAAGCGTGAAAAGCCCCATAATGATAGGCAACTGGATAAGCATCGGAAGACAACCACCCATCGGATTAATATTCTCTTCCTTATAGAGCTTGCCCATCTCTTCATTCATCTTCTCTTTGTCGTTCTTATACTTCTCCTGAATAGCCTTCATCTTAGGCTGAAGCGAAGACATCGAAGCTGTCGATTTAATCTGTTTGAAGTAGAGAGGATAGAGGAGCAGCTTAACGAGTACCGTTAGTATTATTAGTGAAATACCGTAGTTACCAACTAATTTGTAGATAAATGTTAGTAGATAACCCAAAGGCACCGCAATAAATCCCATATTCTGTCCTTTCTCATCTTAGAGGATCATACCCTCCGGGATTGCCCGGATGACATCTAAGTATTCTCTTTATTCCTAAATACGTTCCCTTAAATGGTCCGTACTTCTCGAGCGCCTGTATAAAATACGTGCTGCAAGTAGGATAGAACCTACATGTAGATGGGAATAAAGGCGAAATAAATTTCTGATATCCTCTGATGATAATTATCAATATGCGTTTAATAATGTTCTTTAAAAGCTTTATCATTTTAAAAGCCCTTACTTGTCTAGAAGATGCTCCGAACGAAGAACTCCGTACATCGACCTTCTGACTTCTTCACATTTGTGATCATTGATAGAATTTCTAGCTATAAAAATTACGTCGTATCCACTCTTAACTTCACAGCCAAGCAATCTATAAGCTTCTCTCATAAGTCTTCTAGACCTGTTGCGCTGTACACTATTTCCAACCTTCTTGCTAGAAACAAAAGCTATTCTCGAATACTTAAGCCCATTCTTTTTATAGATAATTACCATGAATCTCGAGACTTTAGATTGACCTTTGTTGTAGACAACCTTAAAATCCTGCTGATTCCTTAGCGTTGATTCTCTGAGCATGATCACTTTACCTTCTGTCAGCTATTAAGCTGTAAGGCTCTTTCTACCTCTAGCTCTTCTTCTCTTGAGAACCTTTCTGCCGCTTGCAGTTGCCATTCTCTTTCTGAAGCCGTGCTCCTTAAGTCTCTGCCTCTTCTTAGGCTGGTAAGTTCTTTTCATTGTTAGTTTCTCCTTCCATATCAACGTTTGATATAATCTAAAATAGTTGTGTCTTCTAAATTCCAAAGGCACATACATCACGATATTATACTTTCAAACCACAACAAAGTCAATGGATACAACATTTTGAAGGTGTTCTTTAGGAAAAAAATTTTTTTAAATTTTTTAAATTTTTCCTACACACTACATTTAGTGGTAGCTTTAACTTATTAACAAAGTTATCCACAACATGTGTATAACTTTATTTTTGCCACATGCTAATACAGTGATTTTATAGGATTCAGCATTATTGCTGTTGTGGATTTATTTGTGTAAAATATGTTTATTCACCTAGGAGGCTGTACATTGGACACTAACAAGATATGGGATTCGTTTATAGAGGAAATCAAGAAGTCCACAAGCAAACTAAGCTTTGATATGTTCTTCTCTGATCTTTCACTGTATAAACTCGATGTTGATAACAAGACAATTTATATTCAACTTGAAGATATCAGCATAATTAAATTTCTAAGAGAGAAATACATAGTTCAAATCGAAGACATATTCTCGAGACTACTCGGGGATGATTTTCAAGTTATCATAAAGTCAAAGGATGAGTATAAGAGTAATAAGATTGATAAGAAGAAAAAAGTTAGGAAGTCCCTTTATAAAGATAATTCCAAGCTTTTCAATCCAAAGTTTAACTTTGAAAACTTTGTAGTTGGTGGAAACAACAGGTTTGCCTATGCTGCATCACTTGCAGTTGCCGAGTCACCTGCGGAAGCTTACAATCCTCTTTTTCTATATGGAGGATCCGGTCTCGGTAAAACTCATCTCATGCAGGCCATAGGAATTCAAGTTATTAAGAACGATCCTACTTCAAATGTTCTGTACATTTCTTCTGAGACTTTTACGAATGAACTAATCGAAGCAATAAATACGCAGAATACTAATCAGTTCAAGGAAAAATACAGAAATATAGATATTCTTCTCATAGACGATATCCAGTTTTTAGAGGGTAAAGAAGCTACTCAGGAAGAATTCTTCCATACATTCAATACCTTATATGAGAACAACAAACAGATAGTAATATCAAGTGACAGACCTCCGAGCAATCTACAGAAGCTCGATGAGAGGCTGACTACGAGATTTGGATTTGGAATAACGGCAGACGTTCAGCCTGCTGACTTTGAGACTAGAGTAGCGATTCTCAAGAAGAAGATTGAACTTGCTGAAATCGAGCTAGATAGTGACATTGAAGAGGTTTGTAATCTAATTGCTGAGAAAATCAAGTATAATATCAGAGAGCTAGAAGGTGCGATGAACCGTATGATAAGCTTCTCCGAGATTATGAATAACAAGATTGACCTTGATTTTGCTAAAATAGTTCTCAAGGACATCTACAGAGATACAGACAAGGCAATCGCTCCAGAGAGAATTAGATCAACAGTAGCTTCTTACTACGATATCAAGGTTTCAGACCTCGACTCTAAGCGTAGAACTGCTGAAATTGCACTTGCTAGACAGGTTGCTATGTACCTTTGCAGAGAGAGTACTGACTTCTCATTCTCTAAAATAGGTGAGATATTCGGAGGTAGAGACCACTCTACTGTAATGAGTAATTGTAATAAAATACAGAATCTATATCATGAAGATGAACTGATCAAATACGATATAGACGAGATTAACAAGAAGCTAAAGAAGCATGATTTATAAGATATAATCACTTGTTTTTATCAAGTTTATTTATCCATATTTTACTAACTAGTTATCATCAGGGGTTATCAATATAAATTTTGAACTAGATACGAGATAAATTAAGCAAAAAGAAAGTTATCCACATTATCAACAGCCCCTACTATTATTACTAAATATATAATATATAAAGAAAGGGAATTTCGATGAAAATATACTGCACAAGAAATGAACTTAATAGAGCTATTAACAACGTATCTCACTCAATTCCAACGAGAACACCTTCACCTATATTAGAAGGAATACTTATCGAAACTAAGGGAGATAGAATGTATCTGACAGCAACAGACACTAACATGACTATAGAGTCGAATATTCCTGTTGATAGTGAAGGTGATATTTCATTTGTTATAGAAGAAAAGAATTTTGCCAACATCGTTAATAAGCTTCCTGAAGAGGAAGTGCTTATGGACTTCAATCACGAAAAGAATCAGATTACGATTAACAGCGGTAAATCATCTTCTACTTTTAATTGTTTTTCAGCAGATGAGTTCCCTAGATTCAATATTGGAGAAGGACAGAAGATAATTCTTTCAAAAAAAGATATCAAGAACTTAATCCGCAAGACTTCGTTCTCCGCAAGTGCTGACGAACTTAACGGAGTACTTACGGGTATTCTCATCGAGCTAGGTGATGGAAATCTTCGCATGGTAGCTGTGGATACATTTAGAATGGCTATTTACAATGCAAAGGTAGATACTGATGAAAAACTCAGCATCGTCGTTCCTGCAAAACTTTTAGGAGAAGTGTCAAAGATTATTAGTGACGATGATAACGATGAGCAGCTATTCATGGAGATTGTGGATAACAAGGTAGTAATGCTCTTCGATAACAACAGGGTAATTTTAAACACACTCAATGGAAAATATATAGATTACAATAGAATTATCAAGGCTGAGAGCAGCATCAAGATAAGAACTAGCAGAATTGAGCTTATGAAGAGCATAGATAGAGCTGCTATCATCGCTTCTGCTCAGAATAATAATCTCATAAAGATGAAAATCGAGGATGATCAGATTGAAATAACTTCTCTTTCTGAGAAGAGCAGTATAAAAGAAATGGTTGAGATTATGAAAGAGGGAGATAACCTCGAGATTGGATTCAACTCAAGATACATGATGGATGTGCTAAAAGTAATCGACGATGAAGAAATTATCCTAAGCATGAGCGATAGTGTAAAGCCATGCATCATCACTCCTCTAAAGGGAGACACTTATCTATATCTGGTGCTTCCTGTAAGAATTAGCTAATAATAGGAAACTGTGGATGAGAGTAAATAGTTTAAAGTTAAAAAATTTCAGAAACTATGGCGAACTCGAAGTAGAGTTCGATTGTAAACGAAATATAATAATAGGTGAAAACGCGCAGGGTAAGACAAACCTCATAGAGGCCATATATCTCTGCGCGTTTGCGCGTTCTTTTCGTACGAGCAATTCTACAGATCTCATCAAGATTGGGGAAGAGAGCTGCAACGTATCTATTGAAGCTGTTAGCGAGGATATAGAAAAGAAAATTAGTATCACTGTTAATAATCGCGGCAAGAAGATGATTAAGAAGGATAATAAATTTCTCAGTAGAACTGCAGAGTTATTAAATAATCTCGTAGTTGTGGTATTCTCGCCGGACGATTTAAGAATCATCAAAGACAGTCCTGAAAAGCGCAGAAATTTCATAGATAAAGAGATTAGTCAGCTTAGACCTAGCTACTTCGAAGCGCTACGTAACTATAAAGATGTGCTTAAGCAGAAGAATTCACTTATCAAGCAGTTAAAAGCAAATGGTAGTGAAACTAAGATGAGAGATATGCTTGAAATCTACGATATGCAGCTAGCGAAATACGGTAGTGAAATTATAAAAATTCGCCGTGAATTTGTGGAAATGCTATCAGAGAAAGCTTCCAAGATACAGAACAACATCTCAAAAGGTCGAGAAACTTTGGAGATAAAATACGTTGAGTCGGTAGCAGCTGAGAATATTCTAGATGAAATCATTAATTCTCGAGAAAAGGATATATATAACGGTCACTGCAGCATAGGCCCTCATAGGGATGATCTTGATTTCTATATCAACGGCATAGATGCCAAGAAGTTTGGCTCTCAAGGACAGCAGAGAACGGTCGCTCTTTCGCTGAAACTTGCAGAGATTCAACTTGCTGAGATGATTCTAGGTGAGAATGCGGTACTTCTTCTTGACGATGTACTATCTGAATTAGATAGAGAACGTCAGAGTTATCTGCTAAATGAGATAGAGGATGTTCAGTTATTTCTTACGTCAACTGAGGTTAATTCGGAACTCCTTAATGGTATGGAAGAAGGAAAGATATTTAACGTAAAAAGCGGTTCGCTTGTATAAATTAGATACAAAAATTAGGTAATAAAACGTATAAAATAGAAAAATATCAAAAAATAAGCGATTTAAGGTAGTTTTATTCTGTAAAAGGGTGAAACTACCTTTATTGATATTTTAACGCCTCTATGCTAAAATAAATGGGTTAGAAATATAAAAAGGAAGGTCAATATGAGCGCAGAAAATAAGCAAAATAAATATGATGCCTCCCAAATTACCGTACTTGAGGGACTAGAACCTGTAAGGGTTAGACCTGGTATGTACATTGGTAGTACTGGGCCTGCGGGACTTCATCATCTCGTATATGAGATTGTTGACAACTCTGTCGATGAAGCACTTGCTGGGTATTGTAAGCATATCACTGTTACTATAAATGAAGATAACTCGATAACCGTTACTGACGATGGACGAGGAATGCCAGTAGACGTTCACCCTAAGCTTGGAATTCCTGCTGTTGAAGTTATTCACACGCAGCTCCATGCCGGTGGTAAATTTGGAGATGGTGGATATAAGGTATCTGGAGGTCTCCACGGAGTAGGTGCTTCTGTAGTAAACGCACTTTCAACTCACATGATTGTAGAGGTTAAGCGTAATGGTAATCTCTATAAGCAGGAGTATAAGAGAGGAAAGACAGTTACTGAGCTAGAGATTATTGGAACTTCAAAGGAAACTGGTTCCAAGACTACTTTCTGGCCAGATGCAGAAATCTTTGATGAAACAGTATTCGATTACGATACACTGCAGAGACGTATGCGTGAGATGGCTTTTCTTAACAAGGGACTAAGAATTTCCATCGAGGATAAGAGAGAAGGTAGAAAGAAGAAAGAGAGTTTCCACTACGAAGGTGGAATCATAGAGTTCGTTCAGTATCTCAACAAGAATAAGGGATTAATCAACAACAAGATTTTTTACTTCGAATATGAGAATGACGGATACGAGGTAGAGGTTGCTATGCAGTACACCGACAGGTATAGCGAGCTCACACTTTCTTATGCAAATAATATCAACACTATCGAGGGTGGTTTCCACTTAGTTGGGTTTAGAGCTGCTCTCACTAGAACTATCAACGATTATGCGAGAAGAACTAAGCTTCTTAAGGATAACGATGACTCTCTTCAGGGTGAAGACGTTAGAGAAGGTCTAACAGCAATTGTAAGTGTTAAACTGACAAATCCTCAGTTTGAAGGACAGACTAAGGCTAAACTCGGTAACAGCGAGGTTAGAGGATTCGTTGAGAGTAATATGAATGAGAACCTTTCGTTCTTCCTCGATGAGAATCCAAAGGAAGCTAAGCTTATTGTTGATAAGTGCCTTAAGGCTGCTCGTGCAAGAGAAGCTGCTAGAAAGGCTAGAGAAATTACTCGTAAGACTTCGGTACTCGAGACAACATCTCTACCTGGTAAACTTGCAGATTGCTCGGAGAAGGATCCATCACTTTCAGAGATTTTCTTAGTAGAGGGAGATTCTGCCGGCGGTAGCGCTAAGTCTGGAAGAGACCGTAATCGTCAGGCGGTACTTCCGCTAAGAGGTAAGATTCTCAATGTTGAGAAGGCAAGAGAAGATAAGATTCTTAATTCAGATGAAATCAAGAACATGATAACTGCATTTGGATGCGGAGTTGGAAGCAACTTCGATATATCAAAGCTCAGATATCACAAGATTATAATAATGACCGATGCCGATGTCGACGGTGCGCACATCAGAACTCTGCTGCTCACATTCTTCTACAGATTCATGACACCGCTCATCGAAGGTGGATATGTATATGCGGCTCAGCCACCTCTATTCAGAGTAAAGCAGGGCAAGGAGCTTCATTACACTTATTCAGATGCTGAGCAGGAGAAGCTACTCGCTGAGCTTAAGGCTAAGAATAAGAATGCGAAGATTGAGATTCAGAGATACAAGGGTCTTGGTGAGATGGACTTTAACCAGCTGTGGGAGACAACTATGGATTATAATCACAGAACTCTCGTGCAGATTAAGATTGACGATGCAACTGCTGCAGACGAAATCTTCACAACTCTGATGGGAGATAAGGTTCCGCCAAGAAAGAAGTTCATTGAAGACAACGCAAGATACGCAACACTAGATATTTAATGGACATTAAGGAGATATAATGACTACGCTTTTAGAAGATAGCAAAATCATCACTCATGAAATATATGATGAGATGAAGAATTCATATATCGACTACGCGATGAGCGTTATTGTCGGACGTGCACTCCCAGATGTTCGTGACGGACTCAAGCCAGTACACAGAAGAATTCTATATGGAATGAGCATCCTAGGTATTACTCCTGACAAGCCGCACAAGAAATCGGCGCGTATTGTCGGAGAAGTAATGGGTAAATATCATCCTCACGGTGACAGCTCAATATACGATGCCATGGTTAAGATGGCACAGGATTTCTCAACGAGATATCCGCTAGTAGACGGACATGGTAACTTCGGTTCTGTAGACGGAGATGGAGCAGCTGCTATGCGTTATACGGAGGCTAGAATGTCACCGTTTTCGTTACAGATGGTTCGCGACATAGAGAAAGACACTGTTGATTTTACAGATAACTTCGACGGTGAGGAGAAGGAACCAGTTGTTCTCCCTTCGAGAGTACCTAATCTGCTTATAAATGGATCGAACGGTATCGCCGTAGGTATGGCGACTTCCATTCCTCCACATAACCTAAGCGATACAATCGACGCTTGTATTAAGAGAATCGACGAGCCAAACTGCAGCACTGATGATTTGATTAAGATTATCAAGGCTCCAGATTTTCCAACGGGTGCGAGCATCCTTGGAAGAGACTCCGCTAGAGAAGCTTATGAGACAGGAACTGGAAAGATTACAGTAAGATCCAAGAGTGAGATTGAAGAAACTGCTCGCGGTAGGATGAGAATCGTAATCACTGAGATTCCTTTCCAGGTTAACAAGGCGAGACTCATCGAATCTATGGCTGACCTCGTTAGAAACAAGAAAATAGATGGAATTTCCGCTATTAGAGATGAATCTAACAGAGAGGGAATGAGAATCGTAATCGAACTCAAGAAGGATACTAATCCTAATGTGATTCTCAACAGACTATATAAGCACACTCAGCTTCAGAGCACTTACAGCATGATTATGCTCGCACTGGTTAATGGAGAGCCTAAAATTCTCAAACTGCACGAGATTATCGATGAGTATCTAAAGCATCAGAAGATTGTAATTACTAGAAGAACGAGGTTCGACCTCGCTAAGGCTGAGGCTAGAGCTCATATATTAGAAGGTCTACTCATTGCGCTCGATAATATCGATGAAGTAATTAAGGTTATTCGTTCCAGCTACAACGATGCTAAGGAAAAGCTGATGGTGAGATTTGGTCTCAGTGAGATTCAGGCTCAGGCTATCCTAGACATGAGACTCGCTAGACTGCAGGGTTTGGAACGTGAGAAGATTGAGAACGAGCATAACGAACTCATGCAGAAGATCGCTTACTATAAATCAATCCTCGCTGACGAGCACAAGCTGATGGGTGTTATCAAGGATGAGCTTACCGAAATCAAGCAGAAGTACGGTGATGGCAGAAGAACCAAAATCGTTGCTGATGATGGTGGAATAGATGAGGAATACTTGATAGATGAAGAGGATGTTGCAGTTACGCTTACACATCTCGGATATATCAAGAGAGTTCCTGAGAATACTTACAAGGCACAGCGCCGCGGTGGAAAGGGAATAGTGGGTCTCACGACTAGAGACTCCGACTTTGTAAAGGATCTCATAATAACGTCGACTCACGACTATCTGATGTTCTTTACTGACCTCGGTAAGGTTTATAAAATCAAGGCTTACGAGATTCCTGAAGCATCTAGAACAGCTAAGGGAACTCCAGTTATAAACTTCCTGAACCTCGATCAGGGCGAGCGAGTAACTGCGGTTATACCAGTTAAGGAATTTGCAGACGACAATTACTTAATCATGGTTACTAGAAATGGAACTATCAAGAAGACTCCTATGTCTCAGTTCGATACTAACCGTAAGACAGGACTCATCGCTATTACGCTTAAGGATGATGACAAGCTCATCTCAGTAAGCCAGTCGAACGGTGAAGAGAGCGTGTATGTTGTGACCAAGAAGGGTAAGTCAATTACATTCCACGAGGATGATGTTAGAAGCATGGGCAGAAGTGCCGGCGGTGTAAGAGCTATCACCCTAGATAAGGATGATGAAGTCGTATCGATGGAGCTCGACAGCACAGGTGAGCGCGAACTGCTTGTAATGACTAAGAAGGGCTTCGGTAAGAGAACGAGCCTCGACGAGTATAGACTTCAGACCAGAGGTGGAAAGGGAGTTTCGACTTATGATAAGACTAAGTTCTCGAAGACAGGAGAGCTAGTTGGTGCAACACTTGTGAGCAAGGATGATGAGATTATGCTGATCAATTCGAACGGTGTAATCATCAGAATAAGAGCTAACGAGATATCGAAGTCAGGTAGAACAACCCAGGGTGTTAAGATCATGAAGGTTGAGTCTGGTGACGAAATCGTATCATTTGCAAAAGTCCTCGATGAGGATGATGCTTCTAAGCCAATGACTAAGAAGGAAAAGGCTGAAAGTGAGCAGATGACGTTGGTTTAGGAGCTGAATTGTGAACTATTAAATCACTTTGAAAATTTGGTTTTAAATCAATTAAAAAAGGAAATAGCAGCTGCGTTGCGGCTGCTATTTTTTAGTGGAAAAGATAAAAGTATGATAAAATTAAAAAATAATAATAAAGCATACAGATACTGAAAAGAAGATAATAAAAATAAATAATATGTGAAAGGAAGTAATGGTGTGAGTGTAAGTTTTTATTTAGATCCGGCAGAAATCAAAGCTCAGTGCAGAGAGGCTATAGATAATCTTAATGAGGTTAGTTCTAAGACTATGGTTATAGAGCATAAGTTAGACGCATTTATCAATAACAACGAACTCGAGGGGAAAGCCTTTAATGCCCTAAAACAGCAGATTGCAGACTACAAGACAGTACTACAAAGTATCAGGTCGCTTATCAAATACGACATAGGTGAATACAAAACACTCATGAGCAGTGTTGGTGACAAAGTTCTAGATGGAGATAAAATTCTTAAAGGACAGGAATATGCAAGAAATAGTATACGTGCATATGAGGATAGAGCAAAACGCTGCCGAGAAAATGCGGTTACGTATGCTGTAATTACCCCATTTGCAGAAAGTCAGAATCAAATTGCAGGGTATTATGATCATCTTGCAAATAATCATCGCATGATGCTCAAATACTGGGAAGAAAAAGAGCAGGCATACTACGATATAGAGAATTCTACAAAGGACCTATTCAGCACCGGAGATAGCACAGCAGAACAGATAAATGCAGCCCTGTCAGATCTCGGTAAGTCATTTAGTGCGGGCGCATTTCATCCAAACCTTGCAGCTTCATGGCGAGCAAAGCTAAAGGAAGAGGTAAAGGAGCTGGATGTTATAATGTTTTACGGTATAAAGAGACCTATATCCATAGATGATGAAACATGGGAAAAATACCAGGGTGAGGTAACGACAAATGTACTTCTGCTAGAAAAACAAGGCTGGGCAGTCGATGGAATAAAGGCTTACGCCAAATATATTAACAAGAATATAGCAGGAAAGATTCCATCCGGTAATGTGCTTGTAGAGATAGATAAGTGCAATAAACAAACTCAACTAGTTGGTAGTGAAGTCTTTAAAAAGATGTGGTATGCATGGAAGGCAGAAGGATTATCTGCATCAGAAAGCAAGAAGAAGCTTAAGATGCTTATGAAGAAAAGCTGGCAAGATATATCAGGGAACATAATGTTGATTGGTCAGTAGATGAATCTGCAAGGCTACATTTAAAATACTATTATGATAAAGAGAAAGATATGGATATTTTTCCTGAAGGACACAGCAATGCTAATGGTGGGGTTAACCTTAAAGTTGTTACGAATGGAAAGTTTCGCTCTGAATTTATAATCAATGGGGATGGTAAATTCCTCACTCTTTTAGATAAAGACGCTACTCAAGATGCCATGGTTAACTGCTCAAGCTTTAATTATGCCACTGCAAATGATAATTATCACCAGATGTTCGATGTAAAGTCAGTGCAACCTGAATATGAACCCTAATTTAGAGAAAATAAAATGCATTTAAATGCTGAAAGCGGTAAAGCTGATGAATCAAATAAATTTACAGCACCTAAAAAACTAGATTATGAAACTAAAATATTATGGGAAAAGCGCAAGGCAGATTTTAGTAAGGAAGTAATGTCATGAAAGTAAATAACAATTATAAAAAACTTGCAATCGCAATAGTAGGCATCTCAGTAATTGTTATAATATCAATTATAATTTATACAAAAATATTTAAACCAAAACCAATTACAGAAATAAAGAAAAATATAGTATACATAAGTGGATATTATAAAGAGTACCCTAATGACGACGATCCTAGATTCTATATTGAGTTTAAAGACGATGGAACATTTATTTTTTGATGTATGACGATAGCAGGCGTAGTCAGGAGGATTATGGAGATGATGGAGCTGGATATTCTCAAAATATAAGGTTTCACATTGGCAAGTATAAAATGGAAAATGGGAACTACTTAATAAAACCTACGAATGGGGCTAGAGTTGTATTTAAAGATTCTGCTTCGGTGGATAAGGGCTTAATTTCTTTTTATAAAGAAGAAAATTATGAGCAAGATTCTCAAGTAGTTGGGATGATAGTATGTAAGCTCAAAAATGGACAATATATGCTAGGGGCTCCAACAGAGGACAAGAAATCATATAGAAAAGATATATATTATTACCTCCTTTATAACAAACCTGATATAAAGAAACTACCTAGTTCAGTAGAGGAATTCCGCAATCAGTTCAAGATGGACAAGAAGGCGGAGCAGGAACGCCTAGCGAAACAGGAGCGTTTAGCAGAGCAAAGTCAGTAGACAATTTCCAGAAAGCTCATATTCGAGCTTTCTAATTTCTTATTAAGGAATTACGATATAGAAAATGCCACAAAGAACCTATTCAGCACCGGAGACAGTACAGCCGAACAGATAAAAAAACTAATCAACTATATAGTAAAAAAGAAAATCTGGAATTGGACAACGGAGGAGTCTCCGAGGCTACATCTGAAGTCATACTACGATTCAAAAAATGAAAAATATATTTATCCAGATGGACACAGTTATGCAAACGGCGGAATAAACCTAAAG